>JASJFV010000133.1:0-4242 GCA_033791885.1 Gammaproteobacteria bacterium
AATGATAAAAAGCTCATAAACTATTGCTCATTGTTTAGCTGCCTAGATTAGTTCTATGCATAGGAGGTTGAGTTTCAACATTTTTCATATCAAGAAAGGAGTTCGCATTTAAACCTGTTATTGCGATGATCTGGAATAGTGAAATGTCACAGCCTGAACTCAACAAGTCTGTTCATGAATTATTCGAGGTATCCTCTGGTAAATGAATGGTATTAAAAAATAAAAAACCCGCCTGACGTCAACCAAACGGGTTAGTAACTATCTCAGAACAAAGTGACTATTATCTTAGTTGTTCATAAAGAAGGTTTACAATTTGCTTGGTCACATTTTCCGGTGCAGGTGAACCGTCTTTTGCCGTCACATCAACAGCCGTTTTGTCACCCTGATCAATGAGTAATATCTGGTAAATGCCTTCATCAACTTTTTTGTCCTTCTTGAACATCTTGCTGAAGAATCCCGGTTTTTTATTGCTAAGTTCGGGATCTGCATAGAGCACAAAATATACCCGTTTACTGAGATCTCTATCTTCAACACTAAAGCCTACACGATCCAGGGTCTGTCCGACTCTGCGCCATGCAATGTCAATATTGTTATTGACAATTAATCCAGGTTGGCCGTTTGCCGCAGTGACGATGCTTGCCCTGTCTGGCGCCTTCTCTTCTTTTGCAATGTTTTCTGCTACCATTGCCTCGCTGGCACCCATGTCAATCATTAACATGGCAAGCATTTCAGCTTCAAGAGTCACATCAGGAGGCACGCTTTCCCAAATTGTTCGGACAGGGTCACCGGCATTATTACCTTCGAGGACCTTTTCTATCATGCCTTTGTGAGTGAGGAAAACTTCAGACGTCCCTTCAAGCCGACCAGGTTCTACACGGATACGGTATTTATCTCTGGTAGGAGTGGTATAAATTGATCCCAGTCCTTTGTTGAGCCATTTTTGCATCCCGCTTAATACTTCAGTTGCATAATTATTAGCCCAGCTCGTTTCAAGAATTCCGGCCTCCTTATCTTCCCGTTCCAGGGCAAGACCGGATGACAGAACAAAATCGCGAACATCAGAAAAGGTCTCTGAGTAGGACTGGTCGACGACCAGCCAGCGCTGTGAACCTGAACGCTCGATGTAGATGTTCGGTACATCAGCCTCTTGAGTCGGCGCCGCTGTCTGATCAGTTGAGGTGTAAATGTCAGTTTTATCGGCCCCTTTGCCCGCCACTGTCTCCGGGTATGCTGTCTGATTCGTTTCAGGTGTGGCTGTTTTCTGCTGGTATTTGGGTACGGTGAGGCTCTTCTCCGCAGCATCAGAACTGAGATCCGGTGGTATTTCCAGTGCAGATATTTCCTTGCTCTCACGATAATCCGTAAGCGGTTCCTGCTTCGGCTCTTTATCTTTTTTTGACCAGCTGCAACCGCCCGCAAGCGTGATTAGCAAAGCAAGTAAAATGACGTTAGTAAGGGATCTTTTCATTGTGTCTGTTTGCCGCAGTTATTAAATTCAAAAAATTATACAGAATGGCTATTAATTTGTTGTACTAAATAACCAATGTCTATACGCAAGTTAAAGTGCACCGGCCTTATCCATCGCATCACGGACAATCTGATGGTTTTCGCTGGCAAGGGGTGTCAGGGGCAGACGTATACCCGGACCTGCAAGTCCCATCTGCTGAACTGCCCATTTTACAGGTATTGGATTCGCCTCTACGAATAGATCTTTGTGCAGACCAATCAATGACTGATTTACAGTATCAGCCTGCTGGCGATTTCCACTTCGTGCTGCCATGACCATTTCATGCATCGCAGCAGGTGCCACATTCGCTGTAACAGAAATCACGCCATCACCGCCCGCAAGAACAAATTCCATTGCAGATGCATCATCACCGGAATACAGTGCAAATCCTGCAGGCTTATGCTTTATCAGCCATGCAGCACGCTCCAGGTCTCCTGTCGCGTCTTTGAGTCCAATAATATTGGGTATTTCAGCAAGCCTCAAACTAGTCTCATCAGTCATATCGCAGGCTGTTCGGCCCGGAACATTATAAAGGATTTGTGGTATATCAACTGCGTCTGCTATAGCTTTATAGTGCTGATAGAGGCCTTCCTGTCCGGGTTTGTTGTAGTAGGGAGTGACCAGCAAGCAGGCATCAACACCCAGTTCAGCTGATTTTGCTGTTAAGGTAATTGCTTCTCTTGTTGCATTGGCACCTGTCCCTGCAATGACGGGGATGCGCCCATTGACCAGTTCTACTACCTGTCCGACCACATCGCAGTGCTCATCCACATCCAGTGTCGCGGACTCACCCGTGGTGCCAACAGCGACTATTGCATCCGTTTTATTGTCAATGTGAAATTCGACCAGGCGCTGCAGGGCTGCCTGGTCGACATTGCCATGCACATCCATTGGCGTGACGAGAGCAACAATGCTGCCGGAAATCATAGCAGCCCCCTGGTGGCTGCTGATCGAAGCA
Organism: Gammaproteobacteria bacterium; assembly: GCA_033791885.1. GTDB lineage: Bacteria > Pseudomonadota > Gammaproteobacteria > BMS3Bbin11 > BMS3Bbin11 > BMS3Bbin11. The sequence goes on from JASJFV010000133.1 coordinate 2,466, forward strand.
TTGGCTGCATCAATATGTTCAGCTTCATAGCAATAAAAACAAGCAAAAGTAGACTTTCGCGGTTATCCGCGACGAAAAACCCAGGGCTTTTGGACGTTAGATGTGAATTCATGAATTAATTAGAGGACCCATATTTCCTGCAAAATTAAATAGCAGGTAATATTACTGTGCTACCCGGTGATTGACAAGAAAAGACGCCTGCTAAGGGAGGGCAAGGCGTCAATAAAGAGAGGAGATTTGAAAGTGAACAGAAAAAGGGCTTAATTTAAAGGGTATGTTTTTTCCATGTGATTAGGCTATCCGCCCGTCAAAAAAGAGTTGGTTCCTGCAAAGACCAAAATTTCGCTTGCTCAGGCGGCGTGTTCGGCGAAAGTCGCTATTTCTGATGCATTGACCAGTTCGGTTACCTGGCGCCTGTGTCCGTCGGCATATTCAATCTCGACCTCGGCATCTTTTAACCAGTGCAAACAAGGCAAACCTGTACGATAAGGTACAATCCCATTCTGTAGCAGCTCAGGATGTCCATACAGGATTTCGTCAGTTAATGGTACAAAGACATTTGTTCTCATGATCCTACTCCTGATATTTACGGCTTTATGGCAGATTTCAGCTGGTTTAGCGTCTGTCCATCTGGTTGGATATAGTAAAGCAAACCATACTGGCAACAGTATCCCGAGAGAGTGGCAATATTGTGTGTAAATGTGGCAAAGAAATGGTTTTTTCACTGATCGCTGACTTCACCACAGTACTGATATATTGTTTCGCGCAAAATCTATCCAGTGCAACCCTACAGCCAGAGAGAATTGATAATATATGAGTAGAAAAATTGCCATCGTAGAGGACGATCCTGACCAGCGCGAGAACTATGCTGATGCCATGACTATGCATGGTTTTGAGGTGACGACCTATCCTAATAGACGTGAAGCACTAAAAGGATTTAAGGACGAATTACCTGACCTGGCAATACTGGATATCATGCTGGAGGATGAACCGGATGGCGGCTTTGACCTTTGTCGAGAGTTACGCGGCATGTCTAAAAATCTGCCTATTATATTCCTGACTGCACGGGACAGTGATATTGACACGGTATCGGGTCTGCGTCTGGATGCCTGGGACTACCTGACCAAGCCGGTCAATCTGCAATACCTGGCAGTACGAGTGTCATCCCTCTTCAGAATTGTCGATACATTAAGCGCAAAATCAGAAACAATAGACAAGATTTACCGTCTCGGTGATTTGATAGTTGACCAACAAAGCATGTCCATCAACTGGAAGAATCAGCCTTTAAACCTGACCCTGACAGAATACTGGCTGGTCGAATCCATGTCCCGACATCCAGGTCATGTACGAACCTATGATCACATGATGCAGGTTACCCGCCAGAGCCTGGTGGAACACAACACCATCAATGGATATATAAGACGAATACGCAACAAGTTCAAAGAAATAGATAGCAATTTCGACTCAATTCAAACCGTATTCGGTGTTGGGTATCGCTGGAAGAGTTAATGATACGCATTAGTATCCGTTACAAGCTTTTACTGGTCATCATGACCCTGCTGTTGATTCCCTGGATGGGTTATCAATACGTCAGGGAGATGAAAGCCTTTGCGCTGCAGGGACAGGAAGAAGCACTACTCCTGACAGCGGGAGCCATTGCGACCGTGCTGCACGACAGGCCAGAGCTGTTCTCAACCGAAAAAAGCGGACCCGATGTCGAAAGAGAAATTGGTGATCTGCAGGTCATGCGGCTTGATCACCCATTAACAATGGACGG
>JASJFV010000134.1:0-12524 GCA_033791885.1 Gammaproteobacteria bacterium
GAACTTCAGCAGCTTGCAGATAAAGTTAATCAGGAGAATCACGATATAGATGTCATTGATTTTTCAACCTATGTGGTCGACGCAGAAGAGGTAAAGAAAGAGGAGATAAAGTCTGTCTCACAGGCAGCCGTCGAGCGACGACAGGCCCACTTTATCGTTGAAAACGTGGATGATTATTTGCCGAGATTTGATAAGTTTCAGCAAGGCGTTCAATCACATTTTGTATTTACGTGGCACTGGCCCGCATTTTTTGTGCCTTTCTTCTGGGCCATGTACAGAAAACTATGGGGCTGGTCAGTCATCATCTTCATCAGCTCAATATTCTGGCCGCTGACAAATATTTTCTGGGCGATTACAGCCAACTATATCTATTTCCGGCACAGCGAGAGAAAAATCAAAAAAATACGGGAGAAATTTCCACCTGATGAAATTGATGAAAAGCTGGCCGAGGCAGGCGGGACCAGTTCGACAGCCATGGCTGCGGCCATGTTGGCAGTTCTACTACTGATGACAGGTGTCTATTGGTCAGAAAAATTATCACCGGTATTCTCAACACTAAATCAGAACCTTGAAAAGATTGAGCAATCTAAAGACTCAACGGTTAGGTAATGACGCCAAACCTGGCCTGAAATTATAACTTCGATTTCACGTACTGCAGCTATTTGAAAAAATAATTACCTCATCACTTAATCCATTTAATACAGTCAATCTGGAGACAATCATGTATGCTTTTTCAACCACAACCAGTAAATCCTATGATGAAACTGTTGCCGCTGTTACCGATGCACTGCAGGAGCAGGGTTTTGGTGTCCTGACAGAAATAAACGTTAGTGCTGTTTTGAAAAAAAAGCTCGATATTGATAAACGCCCTTATATTATTCTTGGTGCCTGTAATCCTGTGCTGGCTAACCAGGCAATGGAGGCAGAACCTGACATAGGGCTTTTGCTGCCCTGTAATGTGGTTGTCAGAGAAGAGGAAAGCGGCACAATAACTGTCGCTTTTATGGATCCTACAGCAGTTTTATCTCTTGTCGATAACCCGGATGTGCCTCAACTGGCAGCTGAAGTACGCAACCGTCTCGAAAAAGTGCGTGATGCGATAGCATCATGACATTTGTGATGCCGATAGTAAGATGCAGCGAGATTACATTAGGATAGCTATTTTAATCAGCAGATCTGTTAGCCAGTAGGCGTCATATGATCAAATGTGGAAACTATATATTGGTTGAATTTTTCGTTTAGCGTCAACCAGGCTTTCTTCTGTTCTAAGAGATTGGTTTTGAGTATCTTAACCTTCTCTTTTAAAGCATCAAGGTCATAACTTTCTGCTACTGAAGCCTTATTTGCATCTATCCATTGTCTTTTTGCCACAGAAAACTCGTTAATCTTGTTCATTAGGGCTTCGTATTCGCTCTGCAGGCTAGAAATTAGAACGTCAGCTTGCGGCAACTGGGCGAGTTTACGGGATGTCGAGGTCAACAGCATTTGCGCACGGGAAGTTTCGATTTTCTCAATCGGCGTACGATAAAGGTTTTTTGCTAGCCCAATCCAGGACAGGCTGCATATCAGCCATTTTGTAGGATCGAACTGATACCAGCGAATGCCATTTCGGTAGTCCCGCTGAAAGCTGTGATGGTAATTATGATAGCCTTCTCCCATTGTTAGATAAGCAAGAAAGGCGTTATCCCTTGAGCTGTTGTCATCCGAATAGGGCTGACTGCCCCAAATGTGAGCCAGTGAATTGATGAAAAACGTAAGGTGATGAGAAATCGCCAGACGTGCTGCACCAACAAGCAGAAGCATGCCCAGCAGATCCCCATGCCAAAGTCCAAGCAATATGGGAATACCAAAATTGAGGCCAAGTACCAGTGGTACATAGTGACGATGCTGCCACATGACTATCGGATCTTTCTGCAAGTCACGGCAATTTTTATACAATGGGTCATGATCGGTATCGTATTCACGTAACATCCAGCCAATGTGAGAATACCAGAATCCACGCTTCGCGGAGTAGGGATCATTTTTTATATTATCGACGTAACGATGATGCTTGCGATGATCAGATGACCAGTGAAGAATACTATTCTGTGTTGCAAAGGTTCCACCTATGGCCATGATCAATCTAGCCAGCCAGTGGGCTTCATAGGCACGATGTGACCATAGTCTATGGTAACCGGCGGTTATCGATATTTCGCAGAAGGCTACGCCGGCGACCATTGCGGCAATTTGCCAGCCGTCAAAACCATGAGTAAAAGCGTAAGCAGGAACACCAATTACCGTCACCAGGCCAGTTATAGTGAAGACAAGGATATTCAGCCATAGCAACTTGGGCTTGTGCATAATTAGATGTTCCATCAGATAAATGAGTACAAGTGTACGCTCAAATAATTCAACTGTACAGGATAATTAATATTTACGTGTGTAAATAGATACGCGTGTGAGCTATTAAAGAAGTTCGTGCTATGATTGCTCAAATAGAATATCTTAATATGAAAGCAAACCGGGCACAACAGAAAGAAAAAACACGCCGCATGATTATTGATGCGGCATTTCGTTTAATTAGCCAGGATCGCAGCTATTCCAGCTTGAGTCTGCGAGAAGTTGCCCGGGAAGCAGGCATCGCACCGAATTCGTTTTACCGCCATTTTGAAGACATGGAAGAACTCGGCTTAACTCTGGTCGATGAAGGGGGTGCTGCTATGCGGCAGCTGATGCGCAAAGCGCGGCAGCGCATGCGCGGCAGGGGCAGTGTAATTCGAGCCTCGGTGGAAACCTTTATGGAGTATATTCATAGCAACCCGCATGTCTTTCACTTGTTATTAAGGGAACGTTCTGGCACATCCCTTGCGTTTCGCAAGGCAGTGTCACGCGAGCTGCAGTACTTTATTATGGAACTCGCAGATTATATTCAACTCCACCAGGGTTATCCTGTCGCTGAGGCCAAAATACAGGCCGAGGCGATGGTAATCCTGGTATTCAATGCCGGAGCAGAAGCGCTTGATTGCAAACCGGCTGAACTGAGAATGCTCACTGAGAAAGCAATTACCCAGTTGCGCTACATTGCAAAGGGTGCTGATGAATTTTTAAAGAGGCACCGATCTGACGCAAAACGATAACTTTTTTGCTGAACACCAATCTATTTTCTCGCTTCTGTAACATAGTCACTGAAAGCCAAAGGGTGATATTGCACACTACTGACTATATTTCACGATGAGGATAAATATGATGAAAGAAAACATTGGTGACGTAGATAAAGTCGTTCGCGTCATTTCGGGTATTGTAGCACTTGGTGCTGGTTTCTATTTCCAGAGCTGGTGGGGGGGCGCAATTGGTATGATTCTGCTAGGAAGTGCAGCAATTGGCTGGTGTCCACCCTATGCAATTCTTGGATTTAGTACCTGTAGTGCAGAGAAGTAATTATTTCCCTGATTACAATGTAGGACTGGTTGAGTCTATTCAGTCAGTCCTCTATGAGTACACTTTTATTGTCGATTGATGACTCGATCTGAACTTAGAATTCGAGTCAAGTTTTCTACAACATCCCTGAGGCCACAATCGTTATCTACATTGGTCACACTTTTCAGCTTGTTCTTGTTTCCATAATAAGCGCGCGATAAAGATTTAATAGTTTCATCAAATTGCGGCGAAGGCTGATACTTCATTCTCCAACGCTCTGCCCATTCAGACAAGCTAAGGTTTTCAGGCCAGGACTCTGTTCTTGCAACTATTCTTAGTCCTGCCCGAACATCCATAAAGGTCTCCGCGTGCCTGATTTTCTGAATGGCATTGAGGTACTGTTTCCTGTATTCAAACCGTTTGTATATGAAGCGGAGAAGAAGCAGAGAAATATATAGGCAAATAATTATCAGAATAAGGGCGACCAGGATGCGCACAGTCGTACTGATTGATAATGGTCTTTCAGCTTCGTGAGTAGTAGATTCAATTCGACCAGTAGCTGGGTCGAAATATTGAATTTTCAGCGTTGGCAGAGTTGTAAATCCATTCTTCAGCGATTTGAATGGAATAAGGTGGTCAACTCTGCCCTGAATACCCTGGTTATCCGGATGAACGCTGCGTTTGCTGGTAGCAGGATAGAATGTCATGGAGTCGTTTGATTTTATCTGCCTGAGCACCGGTGGTAGCCAGAATGGTGTCAGTGATTTACTTTCCACGGACAGATTCCAGTAGGCGAGATCGCTGGTACTAAGAATTCCCGTCGGGTTGATGGATGATCTTACTTTTATCTTGCCAATCGGTATTGTTGGCGGCAGGTAGGAGGGTAGGGGCCTGATGGTTGTCTTCATCGCAGGTAGATAAAAGACCCTTCTAGTGATCCCACTTAGATGATATTCAATAGCCGGTAATTTAAGATCTATACTGCCTGCTTTGAGTGGCAGCAAATACCAGCCTGTCGTTATTGTAGATTTCCCGCCTTGCTCATTTTCGGTCCATTTACGTTTTGTAGCTAATGGGACTAAATCAAAGCCATCTACATCCTCCTCTAGAAGCTTGATGGTTGCGAATTGCTCTGGCGTAGTCAGTGTCAAAGAAATTATGATCTGCTCTCGCTGCCATACCTCAGAGGATGACAGCTTCCATGCCAGGGTAATTTTTTCCCCGTCTGTGATGGCGTCCTGAATAACGAATTTTTTTATTGTGCTACTGACTTTTCCAATGCTAAATGAAGGTATAACAAGTTCACCTGTCTGGCGCGGGTAGAGCTTGAGGCTTAATGTTTGCCTGGTAATTTCAGTACTGCCTTTTCCCCCATCATGATTATCGAAAATTCTGACTTTTTCTTTGTCCAGGTCTATTGTGTCGATGGCAAATTGATCTTTGAGTGCATCTAGCGAGAGTATTGACAGATCAGCTTGAATATCATGACCGATAATCTTTAAATAAACAGGCTTGCCTAATTCACTGTGAGGATTTCTAATTTCGACATCCAGAAATGACATAGCCATAACAGTATATGGGCAGAATAAAAGTGATAGTAACAGTAGTGCTGATAGCTTAATTACCATGGATGAATACCTGGAATCGTTTTTGCCTCTTCAACAGATGCTGCAAAACCTTCCTCCATTTCGAATAAACGTTTCCACAGAAATAACTGGTGATCGTCAAGTTCCCGCATGCGTATATGAGCAGCATTGATATCTTGACTCAACTGATACCCGCCTGCAGGTGATATGCCAGCAAGACCTGGCTGGTTACCCTTTGCCAACCGCGCATGGTCTAGCCCTCTTGCCAGCATTTCCTCAAGGTTTTTAACAGGAATATCAGGGAGTGGTATGACAGTATTTTTTCTTTCTTCTTCGTTATCAAACGATATCGAACCCTGATCATTGATCTCCAGTCCTTCTATTGCTCTAGCCATGCGTGGCCCTGAACCCATTCGATACGCTGTTTCTTTCTCTAACTGTTGCACAACAAGTTGCTGTAGTGATCGACTGATAGCAAGATTTGCTATTGTTGATTTATGTGCTGGACGATAGTTGAGGACATCTCTATAGAGTTCACTGGCCGTCATAAAGTCACCGGCCATAAATGTGGCGTTCGCCAGATTATAGATTGCGCTTCCACGATCTGGATCAGTATCGGCTAGTAGTACTGCCTGGCTGAACTGCGCTATCGCCAGCGGGTATTTTTCCATTCTGTAGTAACAGCTGCCCTCACCCAGGCGGGCGTTATAGCCAGTAAGTTGACGGTAAATTTCAGACGACCTGGAAAAATCATCGTTTTCAAAAGCATGATATGCCTGCTGCTCAAGTTCTAATTCATCTGCTACAGAGTTACCCCTGGCAGATGCCTGATCGGTCGGTGTTAATGAGGCAAAGAGGAGACATGCTAGCAGCAATAATGGGGGTGCATTTAACAGGCTCCAGCGATATGGCATCAAACTGGCAAACAGCAGCATTATGGCGGGGAATAATGTCCAGGTGAAGAGCTCCTGCCAGATTGCCTCATTATTGCTGCCAGCCGTTTTTGTTAGCCTGATGCTGGCGGATATACCCTGTTGATAAAGATAGTCCCAGTCACTGTCGTCATCCTGGGCGTTAATAAAACGTCCATTTCCCGTATTGGCTAACTCGGTAAGCATCTTTTCATTCATACGAGAGATTACGGGCCGGCCTTTATCCAGCAACCAGCCACCATCAGTTATTGGTATGGCATCGCCTTCGGGGCTACCGAGGCCGAGGATGTATAAAGGTGTCGATGCACTGGCAAGACGCTTAACCGCCCCCTTAAGATTCTTTCTGGCATCAGTATTATTGCTTGCTATGTCATTATTGGTGAAGTCGCCATCTGTAAACCATAAAATAACTGACTTATTTTCAAACTTTGCTATTTCAATTTCATCCTGAGCGAGTTCAAGTGCAATGGCCGGGGAGCTGCCGCGTGTCGGCAGAGGGATTGATTCTAACAGCTGCAGATAGTATTTCAGGGCATTGATGTCGGTAGTAAATGGAACAAACAAATGTGCCCTGGCCGTGTACAGAATAAGACCGACACGCTTATTAGTAACTCGACTCAGAAGCTCATTGATTTCAATTTTTGCACGATGTAAACGATTAGGTTCTATGTCTCGCGTCTGCATAGAGCGAGATACATCCACGACTAACATGATGTTCATGTCAGGATCAGTAGAGTGTGCGGGTTGTTCAAGCAGCAAGCGTGGGCCCGCCATTGAAATAGCCAGTAATAACCAGGCACTAACGTACAGTGCCTCACGGGTGAAGATACTGTGTAGCCATGAACGTGAGTCCTTTGACTGTTGCCAGCCAGTCCAGGCATGCAATTCGGGGGCAGCGTAACAGGCCAGATTTTTCTTGCCTGAATATCGTCGTATAAGAAGCAGGATAATGGGCTGCAGTGCCAGCAATAACCATAAAGGTTCCCGCCAGTATATTGAGCTTTGCCACAAGCTCTGTAACCATGAGGATTCAGCCACCTGTTTTCCTCCATCTGAAATGACTACAGCCAAGGCGGACAAACTGATACAGGGAAAGAATGAGCAGACTCAATATCAATGGAATGGGGTATAGCGGGATGTAATAAAACCTGGGAGGCAGCTCTTTTCTATATTTTTCGCGCTGATCGATATCCGCTACCGCTTCGTCCAGCGCTTGTTTATCACCGGCCTGGTAGCTTTTTGCATCGGTCAGTTTAGCCAGGTTTTTAAGTAGCTCTGTATTGGCAGGGCGGTAGATTAATCCGGCGAGTTCTTCTTCTGCCGCATCATAGCTTGCAGCACCAATAGCAACTGTATACAGAGGAAGTCCTGCTTGATGTGCCAGTTCTGCTGCAGTAATCGGCGAAATGCTATCGGTGGATTCATCTGCATCGGTGAACAAAACCAGTACACGGCGTCGCTCAGGGCCCTTCTCTGATTCTCTGACTGCGAGTGCGATGGCTTCCCCTAGTGCATTGAACCGTCCTGCCATGGTCGTTTTAATACGAGATATCATGCGCCGGGTCAGTGCCTGATCTTCGTTCAATGGCAGCATCGTGTAGGCTGAGTCACCAAACACGATAAGCGAGATTCTGTCTCCCTCCAGCTGCTGCACAAAACGGTCAAGAAAACTCTTCAGGAAACTCATGCGATCGATACGCTGGCCATTAAGTACATAATCTCTTAACAGCATGCTGACAGAGGTGTCGACAATAAAGGTAATATCACGTTGCTGCGGCGGGTCAGGTACTTTACTGCCTGTTCTGACGGGTTCCGCAAGGGCAAGCACAAGGCAGCTCAGAACCAGCCAGGTTACAATCGCATCAAGCATGCCGATGTTGTTTGTGTGCCTTGTTTGAGTCGATGAACCTGTCCAAATATTTGTCATCAGGGGATGGCGCACAGGCAGGTCAGACGTTAGTGAAATAAAAGTCACCAATGTCTCAGTATTGCTCCTTTGAGCCGCAGAATTAGCTGCAGATTTCCACCACAGCAGTGCGAACAGGATAAGTGCAGGTAGCAGCCACAGAAAACCAGGGTGCAGGAATTCAGTGTTAGCTAACATCATGGCCAGTGCTTCAACCAGAAAAAACTTTCTTTGAATATTTCATCCAGGTTGAATGGGTAGCTATCCTGACGTGCATAGCGAATAGTTGATAGCCCGGAGGTGAAACGTTGCCAACGGTCGTCGTGTTGCGATAACTCAGGCGGTAGTGCAGTTGTACTGGTTATGCTGTTAAGGCCCACACCCGCGGCAAGAATATCAGAAAGCTGGTAGGCAGTTGATTTGAGTGTTTCTGGATCATCATGTTTATTGCCGGCAGACCTGTATAGTAAATGAAGACGTCTGCTTGCACGTGAACGGCAACTGTTGTAATGGCGAATTGCCAGTGCAGCTATGATGATCAGCAGGATGAGCAGGGATAAACAGATCAAAGTAGTAAGCAGGCCGTTGTCGGCAGGGGTTACAGGCTGCTCTATGTCCAGTATGCCATGCACATTGAGCAGTGACTCATTCACCAGGCACTAAACCTTAACCATCGATTCGATGTGATCGTCGTTTGTCATCAGGGTTTGACAGCTTATGCCAAGAGAACGGAATAGCGTCTGTTTTGATAATAGATAATCGCCAGCAGCAAGCTGATATTCTTCTCTCATCTCTTTGTCTGAACTGTTGATGGCTGTTATCGATGTGTCGTTGGACTGTAGCAGCAGGTTGCCACAGGCAGGCAGTGATTTTTCTGCAGGATCAATGATCTGGATTGCCTGTAGATGGTGAGTCATTGATAACTCCATCAGGCTTGAGCGGCAGTCGTCATCGAGGTCATGAAAGTCGCTAATGAGTACCACGCTGCTGCCCAGGGCAAGCATGGGTGTGAGCAATTTAATTACATCGGAGAGAGCCGACGGAGGAGTATTTTCCAATACCTGATGAGGAGGGCAGGGCTGATTGCTCGTATCAATAAAGTGAAATACACCGCTCTCAGTGCTGCTTTCTTCAATCCATGTCAGATATGATTGTTGCCCTGTTTTTAGCCCGGATGCCTGGCTGCTTTCAAGTAAAACTCCCGCTACCGGTGTATTGTGCAGGCGTGCATCAAAGGCAATGATTGCTGCGGTGCGAACTGCCTGGGTGATCTTAAGCCGACGTATAGTACCAAACTGCATGCTTTGTCTTCGGTCGACGACAATGAAAACTGCAGGTCTACGTTCTTCACGGAAAACTTTCATCTGGGGCTCGCCGCTTCGAGCAGTTGCACGCCAGTTCATAAAGCGAAGCTCATCGCCCGGGTAATATGGCCGACTTTCATCGTAATCCAACCCATAGCCGCGATGAATGGAGCGAGCATCGCCAAGTGTTCTGTGTTCCACTTCGTGTTTATATGCCGAAGCCTTTCTTTCTTCTTCTATGCGGTAGCGTAAGTCGAGGATTTCCTTTCGTGTCAGTAGTGGGCGTTCATGCGGCTGTTTCTTCTGCTTGTTGACCAATTTGTTTTTCAACCATCGATCAGGCAGCATCTGTTTTATTCGGTCAGTCGCACCAGTCAAGATAATTTCAGCCAGGTCAATGTTCAGGGTATAGGGACTTGTTCAATGATGTGCAAGATAATGTCATCACGGCTAATATTTTCTGCACGTGCGGCATAGCCGAGAATGAGTCGATGACGAATGACGTCGGGTGCAATGTCTATGATATCTTCAGGTATGACATGATCTCGTCCGCGTATATAGGCCGCCGCACTTGCTGCACGGAGCAGTGCAATGGAGGCGCGAGGCGATGCGCCAGCTATAAGGAAGTCGTTCCAGTCCGGCTTTAATTCGCCCAGGTTCCGGGTAGCACCAACCAGTGCGATAATATATTTCTCCAGCATTTCTTCAACATGAACCTCGGCAACTTCCCTGCGCGCTGCCAGTACTGTTTGCGGGTGAAGAGGGGAACTAAGCGATAACTTGTCTTCTCCATAATGCTGATCGCGATCCTTTTTTAGAATAATAAGTTCATCCTCTGCAGAAGGGTAATCAAGCACTACATGCAATAAGAATCGGTCAAGTTGCGCTTCCGGTAGTGGGTAGGTTCCTGTTTGCTCTAACGGATTTTGTGTTGCCATGACAATGAACAGGTCAGGGAGGTCCCGGGTAGTGTCGCCGACCGTCACCTGGTGCTCCTGCATAGCCTCAAGCAGTGCTGACTGAACCTTCGGCGGGGCACGGTTTATTTCATCTGCCAGCACAATCTCATGAAACAACGGGCCCTTAACAAAACGAAAACTGCTTTCTCTGGGGTCGTAAATATCAGTCCCTGTGAGATCACCAGGCATCAGGTCCGGGGTAAACTGGATACGTTGAAAAGAGGCATGGATGCCACTCGCCAGTGTGTTTACTGCACGGGTCTTGGCCAGACCGGGTGGCCCTTCAAGCAGGACATGTCCACCGGTAAGAAGTCCTGTCATCAACCTGTCGAGTAGCGCATCCTGGCCGACAATGACCTGGCGCATGTGATCGCGAAGTTTAAGGAACTCAGGTTGGGTCTTCATCTATGTATTCATTGCTCTATCTGCTGTTGATATGGGTATGAATAAACAAGTAATGTCTGGACAGAATATTAGTCAATGAATTCAGGCAACTGAGAGAAGGTTCTGATGTCATGATTTATTTATGCAGAAATTCTGCGTGGAACCGTAGATGATCTTCAATGAAACTGGCGATAAAAAAATAACTGTGGTCGTAAGCATTCTGCATGCGGATTTGTATCGGGTAGTCTGCATTTGCAGCTGCCTTGATAAGGTTCTGTGGTTTCAGTTGCTCTGCCAGGAAATCATCTGAATCTCCCTGGTCAATCAATACAGGTAATTGATATTCGGCATCTGATTGCTGGATTAATTCACAGCTGTCATAGTCCTGCCATGTCTGCTTATTTGTGCCTAGATATGCAGTAAAAGCTTTTTCTCCCCAAGGACATTGCATGGGGTTTGTGATGGGACTAAAGGCTGAAATCGAGCGATAGCGCAGGGGGTTTTTCAACCCTATTGACAAAGCACCGTGACCACCCATTGAATGACCACTTATAGATCGGGATGTTGAAACCGGGAAATTTGCTTCGATAAGCTGAGGAAGTTCTTCAACAATATAATCATACATCTGGTAATGAGGCTTCCATGGTGTTTGCGTAGCATTGACATAAAACCCGGCACCGAGGCCGAGGTCATAGGCACCGTTTTCGTCATCTGCAACACCGTCGCCACGCGGACTGGTATCTGCAGCAACCAGGGCAATCCCCAGCTCCGCTGCTATACGCTGGGCACCAGCCTTTAACATGAAATTCTCATCGGTACAGGTTAATCCAGACAACCAGTAAAGCACCGGTATTTTGATGCCGCTATCCGCTTGCGGCGGTAAATAGATTGAAAATGTCATAGAGCAATGGGTAGTGGCGGAGCTATGGCGGTAGCGTTTATACCAGCCATCAAACATTTTGTTGCTGCTGATCAGTTGCAGGCTCATTGCTGTGAATCCCTTTGTGTTATTTAGAGAACATGCTTAGTAGTGAATCACACTACGAATACTTTTACCTTCATGCATCAAATCAAAAGCATCGTTGATCTTTTCGAGAGGCATCGTATGCGTAATGAAATCACTCAGCTTGAACTCGCCATTCATATAGCGCTCAACATAATCGGGTAGTTCAGTGCGGCCTTTTACTCCGCCGAATGCTGTCCCGCGCCATACCCTTCCAGTAACTAACTGGAAGGGACGGGTACTGATCTCCTCACCGGCACCCGCAACACCGATAATTACCGATTCGCCCCAGCCTTTGTGGCAGCACTCCAGCGCTGAACGCATGAGCTCAACATTGCCTATACATTCAAAGGAATAGTCCACTCCGCCATCGGTGAGCTCTACAATGTAGTCCTGGATAGGCTGGTCTATTTTATTAGGATTAATACAATCTGTTGCACCCAGCTGTCGTGCTAATGGGAATTTATCTTCGTTTATATCAACCCCGATAATACGTGAGGCACCTGCCATCACCGAACCGATAACGGCGGACAGGCCAATTCCACCGAGGCCAAAAATGGCAACGCTATCACCTGTCTGTACATTGGCAGCATTGGTGACTGCACCCATACCCGTTGTGACACCACAGCCTAACAGGCATACCTCCTTAAGATCAGCCTCCGGGTTGATTTTTGCCAATGATATTTCTGGTAACACGGTGTATTCGCTGAAGGTTGAGGTGCCCATGTAATGGTAAATAGGTTCTCCATCCTTGTAAAAACGGGTCGTGCCATCAGGCATCAGGCCCTGCCCCTGGGTCGCACGGATTTTCTGGCAGAGGTTGGTTTTGCCGGACAGGCAGAACTTGCATTCACCGCATTCAGGGGTGTACAGAGGGATTACATGGTCACCAACTTTCACCGAGCTGACACCTTCACCCAGTTGCTCAACTATGCCGCCGCCTTCATGGCCGAGAATGCAGGGAAATTTTCCTTCTGAATCTGCACCGGACAAAGTATAAGCATCCGTGTGACAAACGCCCGTTGCAATGATACGGACCAGCACTTCACCTTTT
>JASJFV010000135.1:0-9552 GCA_033791885.1 Gammaproteobacteria bacterium
TGAATTAACTCGCCGAATCACAGCGATTGAAGCCGATATTCACCATAAAAAAGAACCTGTAGAAAAAGACTTCGCTGAACAGGTAACCCAGCGCGAGAACGATGAGGTGCTATCGGCAATTGATGAAGAAGCCAAACAAACTGTTCATTTAATAGATACCGCCCTCACCCGTATTAAAAATGGTAATTATGGAATCTGCGCCAGTTGCGGGATAGAAATACCCGAAAAAAGGCTCGCCGCGCTGCCGTATGTAACAACCTGTGTAAGTTGTGCCGAGTAGAAAATAGCTTAGCCAGCAATATTTATTAAAAAGCCGTTCACGGCTTCTTTTATACCCGCCATTGCTTCATGACTCCCCTGTTTGTGATACAATCGACTGCAATTTAACTAGAACTAACAATATACTCTAGATAAAAATCATGTATTACAAAGCAAGCGCTAAAATTATTAAATTTTCCTTTATTTTACTGGCAGTAATTAGCTTGAACGTTCAGGCAGAATTCTATGATTCGCGGGTAAAAAAATGGGAATTTTTCCTGGCCCCACAAATGACTAATTCACAAGTTATACAATTTGATGGTGGCGCCGAAGCAGACATTAATAAACGCTCCACTATCGCTTTTGGCTTTGGTTACAATATAAATAACCATATCGAACTTGATTTATCATTTGCATCAAGTAATGCTAACTACACAAGCACCGTGGTTTCTGGTGATGACCCGACAAATACACAAACCAGCACGAATTCCTTATACACCAGTAGCATTAACTTTGGTTTTACCTATAACCTTCTAAAAAATCCTTTTACGCCTTACATTTCAGCCAAAATCGGCTCAACCTATATCGATTCAGGCGTCCTTACTGGAAATATCGGCACCGGTTGCTGGTATTACCCCTATTGGGGTTATGTCTGTGGCCCTGTTGCGCAGACTTACACTTCAACAGAATTTACTTATGGGGCAGCTCTGGGTCTGCGTTATGATTTTAATCGCAAGCTATATATTAAAGGCGATATTGGCAAAAACTATATAGATTTTGGCAGTAGCAACACGCCTGATTTCACCACTTATCGCTTTATCTTCGGTTTTATGTTCTAACCCGGATATTTCATAGGAACGCTACAACTTTAACTTAACATTATAATTGTATAAGAAATATTGGTATATTAGCAAAGTACACTATGTACCGGAGACCGCTCGGCAATTGCTATAATTACGGGCCTCCTGCCCGTTACCCCTACGGGCTCGCTTCGCTCATGTAAAATCGTTGCTACGATTTTTTCGACAAATCAGACAAACTGACTCACTGAGTTTTCCCCAAAACTCTGCATTCCCATGAAATATCCGGGCTAAAGACCTTACGAACCTTAATACTAATACTTGACTATTTTACTAGGTTATTTATCATTGATAGTGCACTCAACAGGAGGACACATCATGCATATTCGCTCAACACTCGATCCTATCTCGTTACACGATGTCCCTGACCCGGAAAACCACCCATGCCTGTATGAAGGTGATGGTGAAAACGGTCTGGAAATCTACTTCGAAAATGAAGAAAACAAAAAAATCTACATGGAAATGGAATTAGAAGATAAAAAAGTCCTTATCGGCAATGATACTGACGATTACATTGCCGAAGGCTAAAACTGGTATCGTCATACCGGCGTGATTTTAGCCGGTATCCATCTTTGGTTTTATGTTTTATAAGTGCGCTATTAAATCCAGGCGACTCTGACTAAGTATCGTGAAGAACAGGAGCTGGTTTGCTGTGTGATGACTGGACCTCGGATTCGGTGAGACTATACTTTTTTATAAGGCGATAAACGTGGCGCTCACTAATATTCATCACCTTGGCGACAGTGGCACGATGACCTGCATGCTTTAGCAACAGCATTTTCAGATAAGACTCCTCAAGTTCCTCCAGAGAGGGATCCGTACCCTGAGGCACATCCAGGTGGAAACCAGGTTGCTCTTTCTTACAGGAACTGAAGGTCAAGTTATGAGCGCGGATGGTTTTACTCTCCCTGGAGAGAATAATGGCCCTTTCCACCACGTTTTTGAGTTCACGAACATTGCCTGGCCAATCATAGGCCATAAGTTTTCGTGTCGCTTCCCTGGTTACCGTTTTTTGCACACGTTTAGAGAAATTATGGTTTTGAATGAAATACTCAACTAGATAAGGAATATCCTCGCGCCGTTCTCTTAATGGCGGTGTTACGATACTGAAAGCCTCTAGCCGGTAATAAAGGTCACTTCGAAAATCGCCTGTTTCAGACATCTTCATCAGGTCCCGGTTTGTGGCAACCACAATTCTTACGTCCGATATGAGATCACGCGTTCCACCTACACGTCGGAAGATGCCAGTCTCCAGCACCCGTAATAACTTTACCTGTATAACTAGCGGGATCTCACCGATCTCATCCAGAAACAGAGTACCTCCCGCCGCCCCTTCGATAAGGCCTTTCTTCTGCTTGGTCGCACCGGTGAAGGCCCCCTTCTCATGTCCAAACAACTCGGACTCAAAAAGGTTTTCTTGCAGGGTGCAGCAATCCACTGCCACAAAATTACGTTTGGCACGTGTGCTCTGATCATGAATACCTCGCGCCACAAGCTCTTTACCAGAGCCACTCTCACCCAGGATTAGCACAGTCATGTCACTGGATGCCACTACATCGATTAACTCCTTGACTCCTTCAAGTGCTGAACTCTGGCCAATCATAAAGGACTGAGTACTGGTCTGTGCCTTTAGCCGTGACTTGCAAAACTTGTGTTCGGCCTTAAGGGATGCCACATCGAGTACCCGTTGAACCGTTAATCTAAGCTGTTCAGGACTCACTGGTTTAGTGAGGTAATCATCTGCGCCCGCCTGCATGGCTTCTACAGCATGCTTCACGGTTCCATATGCAGTTAGCATGATGACCGGAAAGGATTCAGAAAGCGATGGTAACTCATCAATACAGTCACCATCAGGTAGACGCGCATCGGAGATGATCAAATCGGGTTCATATCGATCAAGATATTCCCGTGCCTTACTAAGGCTTTCTACACCCGTGGCAGTATAGCCAGTGCTTTTTAGCTGCTGCACAATCATCTGATTGAGCAAGCTATCATCTTCAATAACCAGAATATTTGCAGTCATGGTGTCATTCTCTCAGTGGATGCTTCCGGTACTCTGACAATAAAACAACTTCCTTTGCCTGGCTCACTCTCAACCTCCAGTGTTCCATGGTATCTTTCCACGATGGCCCGAGAGATGGACAGACCCAGCCCGGTGCCATCTACATTGTCCGCCCGGCGGCTAAAAAATGGCATAAAAATCCTGTGCAGGTTTTCTGCAGGGATGCCGATGCCGGTGTCTTTGAAGTGTACCCTCACTTCACCATCCTCCAAACTGCCTGTGATACGAAGCGTACCGCCTGATGGCATCGCATGAAAGGCATTCTGCACCAGGTTAAGGACCAGCATGCGTATCTCACTTTCGTTGGCTAATATCCGCAAAGACTGTTGCGGAAATATTTCGATAATCTTGATAGTTGCCGCTTCTGCTTCCCATTTCACCAGGCTGATGATATCTTTGATCGCCACATGGATATCAACTAACTCCAGCTGACCTAACGGAGCGGCACTCAACTGCAACAGGCGATTGGTTATCTGTATACACTGCTCCATCTCCTGCTCTACAACATTCAGGTAATTTTCTAATTCACCCTGTTGTTGCCGCCTTTCCTGCTGTTCTCCTTTATTACACACACCTGCCAGAGAACTCAGGGCTAACCTCATAGTACTCAAAGGATTGTAGATTTCGTGTGCTACACCTGCAGCCAGTCTTCCCAGTTCAGAAAGGCGCTGCTCATGAGTGAAATTCACCTGCATGGTGAGATCACGGATGGACTCTACTATTAGAGTCACTTCTTTCCCATCCCTGACGACAGTCATCGGTGCGGCATAAATCTCCACGTCAAGAGCATTACCATCACAACGTAGATGGTGATGAATCACTTTTACAGGTTTTCCATCTCGGCCTATCTCCTCCAGAGGACAGGTCATCAACTCTGCCGGGCAGGGCTCATCCATATCTTGGGTCGCTTTATAGCATTTCTCACCCACCCAGGACTTATCAGTACAGCCTGTCTGTTCTCGAAACGTGCGGTTTACCAATAGCATATTGTAATTTTCGTCAATGATGCGAAGCCCATCAGGTATCGCATCCACTACGGCCTGGAGAAATACCCGTCCTTCCTCCTGCTCTCGCATACCTGACTGAAGATTTCTGGCCATCAAGTTGAATGTCTTTCCCAGTACTGACAACTCATCATTACCTGGCAGGTTTACGCGGGTACCCAGTTGGCCACGAGCAAGGGAATGGCTGGCGCTACTGAGCAATTCCACAGGCTTCAAAATAAATCGGCGGATAAACCACCAGCCGCCAACAAGATTGATGATCACAATCAGTGCGCCTGCCCCCATGAGTATGAGTGTGGTATTGCGCGCTTTATCACGGATGGAGGTAGCATCGTAATCCACCATCAGAATCCCGTTAATCGGATGTTCCTCCACTGTTTTGTGGCACTCCTTGCACTGGGGCTTGTTGTGTACAGGGTTGATACTGCGCAATACCTCAACACCCTGCTTGTTCTGCATAAAATAGGTTTGTGGGCTGGTGTACTGAAGTAACTTTTTGTCAAGCATCTGTCCCAGGCGTTCCGCATGGCTGGAAAAGCGCACTTCGCCAAGCGGATTGGCGATCATCACTGCATTTATATTGGGTTGCTGGCCCAAACGCTTCACAATAAAAACCAGCCCCCCAAGATCACGTTTCAGCATGGCGTTTTCCAGTGAAGACTGAAGCAGACGATTGACATCCCGCGCTGCCTGCGCCCGCTCCCACCCCAGTTCGGCCTGATAAAAGGTCAGGAACAAGCCCATAAAGACTAGTGAACTAACAAGAAAACCAGCAATAGTAGCCAGCGTAAACTTGTGATTCAGGCTTTTTACGTACCAGGTCATACCGTATATCTTTCCTTATGTACTCTATTTACACTGCAGTAGGTGGCATAATTGAGAATGTACATCAAGAATACCGCTGTGTTTCACCTGCCAATTCTACTGAGTAAAACAAATAAGTAACTGACATTCGGTCATGCAGGGCATCCAAAATATGCATTCTGATTCGCTACGGCATTGTAAAGTCAATGCCTGCTAAAATCAAAATAATTGAGAATAATGCAAGATTTTAGAATATCGTGCAGGCGATTTTTCTATGAAAATCGCATGAGATAACAGGATGATCCCAGTCGACTGGATAATCTCTGAAGCAAGGACTTATATCTGTATTAATTAAGCCCTGCGTAATATTAAAGAATTGGCGTAACTCTTGCATAGATGATTAAAACTTATAATCAAGTACCGATGCAGTTAAACAACTGTACGGTTTTCAACATCAAATGCTTATTCAACAGGATCAGATATGCAAAACACAACAATAAGACAATTACGCGGGATGTTAGCAATCACTCTGTCTAGCCTCATTTTTGGCGTTACAGCCCAGGAAACATCACCGAGTTTTGAGCAAGCCCTGAAAGCCACGGGCTGGTCGGTTCAGCGTGAAGCCGATGGGAGCCTGGTACTAAAACCTCGAGAATCAACAACGAGTAATCAGAACAATAAAACTACAGACGATCAATGGCTGCAACTAAAGGAAAAGCTTCAGGCAGCTGGATGGTTTGTAGAACGTGAAATAGACGGATCACTGATTCTAACACCACCGGATCAGAGCATAACAGCAAATACCGGCGCTGCTGAGCAGAAAAGCGAAACCGGTAGCATTGGATCTCTACATTCCATGCAGCAACAATTACGAGATACAGGATGGCAGGTCATCGAAGATTCTGATGGCAGCATCCTGCTTTATCCACCCGGTGATGCTGTTGCCACAAAACCCCAGCCCTGCCCCGGTTTTTCTCTCAGCGCAGTAATAGAACTGCCTGTAGACAGCCAGCATGAGGCCTACATAATTGCCCGGGACTGGCTGAAAAAACAGCCGCCATATAATGCTGAAGTTGGAAGAATACGTAAAATTTTGAAAATCCACATGGTCAGCATTGTTTCAGATAAGGCACCCTACTTACTGGTACAACAGATAGCCATCCGAAACAGTGACGGTAGCGTTATCGTCCTCAACTAATATTGTATTGATAGCTTCAGCTGGTCTGAATGAATCAGGGCGAGGAAGCACCCTGACAAATTGTCCTTTCCAAACAAATCAGCTGAAGCTTATTTTGTAAACATTTGTTTTCATATGGTATTTTTTCTGTATACAACTCGTAATAATCTGCTACACCAAACCAGTCTAACCCTATCCCTTCTACTGCCTGACATCTGGTCATGATTTAAAGAATGCTAGCCACCTGGTTTCTGATGGGATTCTATATTTATGTTTATTTTTCATACTGTTACAATCGTATACATCATCTGGCATGTATATTGCTATTTTGATGATTACAGAACATTTCATAGGATTTCACGAATATGCAGATCAGAACAATCACAGGCACACTTTTTTTATTGTTGATGCTCACGCTTTCCACTGGCTACTCAGTTTCATCGGCTTCGGACTACCCGATTGCAGGTTCTACACCCTGGCAACGACCTGATGGCGCACCTGTTATTGAATGGGTAAAACATGAACGCCCGTGGTTTGAAAAGGCAGTTACAGGGATCACCCCGCCTTATCCACCCAGTCTCAATTTTCTGGATAACCAGGGTGATTGGTATACGCCGTTCATATACAGGGGAATGACAGGCCCCTATGACATACGGGGATGGCATTGATACAATTTAAGAAATCTGTGATTTTTCTACTTTATGACAGATTCCTTACTTTTTCCTGGCCGGGATGTCCGGACAGAACTTTTTGTAAACCAGTATTTATCCTCAGAGGTGAAAATGATGAAAATTCGAATGTGTAATATAAACCAGCAGATCAAAAAAATTCTTGGTACAGCCGCTTTAATCAGTATGCTAGCCACAACCTCGGTGAGTGCCGAAATGTCCGGCATGTCTGGTATGCAAGGAATGGACGGTATGTCTGGTATGTCTGGTATGTCTGGTATGTCTGGTATGTCTGGTATGTCTGGTATGTCTGGTATGTCTGGTATGTCTGGTATGTCTGGTATGTCCGGATACTTCAAAATCACGCCACAGGGACAGATTTTTTTCTATCCTGTTAACAGCATGAGTGGAATGGGCGGTATGTCCGGCATGCAAGGCATGGGCGGTATGTCTGGTATGCAAGGCCAAGGCATGGGTGGTATGTCCGGTATGCAAGGCCAAGGCATGGGCGGAATGTCCGGTATGCAAGGCCAAGGCATGGGCGGAATGTCAGGCATGCAAGGTATGGGCGGTCAATGGGTCTGGGTACCTAACCGCATGAGTGGTATGTCCGGCATGCAAGGAATGCAGGGCATGGGCGGCATGTCAGGTATGCAGGGTATGAGTGGTATGTCCGGTATGCAAGGCATGGATGGTATGAGTGGCATGTCTGGAATGAGCGGAATGGGTGGCATGAGCGGCATGTCCGGCTCCTTCAAGATTACTCCACAGGGACAAATCTTCTTCTTTCCTGCTAGTGGTATGAGCGGCATGTCCGGTATGCAGGGCATGGAAGGTATGAGTGGCATGACCGGTATGCAGGGCATGGAAGGTATGAGTGGTATGGAGGGCATGGAAGGTATGAGTGGAATGTCTGGCATGGAAGGAAACGAAGAAAAAGAAAAATAAATACTCCAACCGCTAGCCAGTTTCATCAGACACAAGGACGTGCTTTATCACCTCTCCAAGGTGAAAGTAAGAAGTAACATAAAAAAATTTATAAGGGTAGGTAAAACTGTGGTAGACACTGAAACAGTAAGGAGCCTGCAAAAAAGACGGATAGCCAGCCAGGTTATCTCATTAGAAAACCTTATAGCTACATTTATGTAGCCCTCACGTTTGCATTCATAGCATTGATCTTTCTCCTGATCAGCACAGGTGACGTATTGCTGATTCCCCCTTTCGAGCCCTTAACAATACAGCGCTGATATGCCACTGGTCTCACATAATGGAATGCCCGCATTCAGGTCACTACAATCAGAAGGCAAGATTGTACTCGAACCCGATCGCGCGCAACATCAGGATATCCGCGAACTGCATATTGGTCTGTTGAATATGATGCCGGATGCTGCCATAAAAGCCACTGAGCGACAGTTCTTTCGGCTGGTGGGAGACAGCAATCCTATCGCCCAGTTTTACATGCACCCTTTTACATTAAAGGAGTTACAGAGGGGGCCAGAAACCCAGGCACACCTTGACCAGTATTACGAATCTTTTGAACAGATTCGTGCAGATGGTCTTGATGCACTCATCATTACTGGTGCCAATGTTACCCATACAGATCTTTCCCGGGAACCCTTCTGGGAACCACTCATCGAGGTGATTGACTGGGCTCTGGAAAACGTCACATCTACGCTGTGTTCCTGTCTCGCGACACACGCCGTATTACACTTCCGCTACAATCTGAAGCGTTATCCGCTACCAGCAAAACGTTGGGGCGTTTTTAAACACCAGGTGAAAAATAAAAAACACCCCCTCGTCAGTGACGTTAATACCTGTTTTGATGTTCCCCACTCTCGCTTTAATGAGATCTCTCGTGAACAACTTGAGGGAGCCGGTCTGCATATCCTGGTGGATAGTGAAGAAGCTGGCCCCAACCTGGCAGTCAGTGAAGACGGAATGCGTGTCGTATTTCTGCAAGGTCACCCGGAATATGACACCATCTCCCTGCTCAAGGAGTATAAACGTGAAGTCATTAATTATGCGATGGGAGTACGCAACGACTACCCACCTCTTCCCAGCAACTACCTGCAGCAGCAGGAGCAGGAAATTCTTGATGATTACCGGCTACAGCTGGATGCAGCTATCACCGCTGGCACACCTTTACCAGAATTTCCGGAGTCACTGGTTACTCACTACATTGACAATACATGGCGAGATACCGCCAGGGCTGTCGTTGGCAACTGGATGGGCACCATCTACCAGGTTACACACAGCAGTCGAAAGGGCCTTTTTATGGAAGGCATAAATCCACTCGACCCACTGGAGCTGGGTTGGCAGAACGTAGTAAAATAAACGACTTCTGGTAACAAATTGTTACTGTTACACTTACACATATGTGATGATACTCCAACTAATCATGCAATCATGACTAGACAAAATTTTTCTCCCCTCAACTTGCTGACATTACTTGTCTGGCTGCTGCTGTGCATACATGTCAGTGCATGTTCATCAGACAACGAACAACAAGCTAAAGACAATGCGGCTGAGCAGACTGAACAGGCTGAACAGAAAAGCAAACGAGCCGCCTCTGAATTCGATCCTGAGCTTCCCTGGTTAAATGTCTCTCGCCCTCTGGTGCTCGACGACCTGCGCGGCAAAATCGTCATTCTGGATTTCTGGACCTATGGCTGCATCAATTGCATCCACGTATTGGCAGACCTGAAAAAACTGGAAGAGA
>JASJFV010000136.1:0-4987 GCA_033791885.1 Gammaproteobacteria bacterium
GCTGAACTGGCCGATAACAGTGTCAATTTTGTTGTGCGCGTGTGGGTAGAAAGCGCCGATTACTGGGGTGTGTTCTTTGATACCACCGAAGCAGTCAAGGTTCGTCTGGATCAAGCTGGTATCGGTATCCCATACCCACAACGGGATGTTCATGTCTATGAGCACAAGGCAGCCTGATACGAATTTTAAAAAAGGGTAGTAATACTCTAGTCAGTAGAAATTGTTTCCCCCTGCAAACTACTGGAGGGGGAAATGCACTACTAGGAATTGACCTGTACTGATGAATAGCCAGGTATACGCTACTGCTTCTGCAGGTTAAACTAATCCGAAGCACTGCATTAATTTTAATAACATGTAGTGGAGAATCAAACCCGGGAGAATTCCGGCAATGTTAACCAGTTAAGCCATCCATCGGATTATGTGATGACGAAATACGTCAAATCAGCGCTTTTCATTTGCCCCGCATCAGATGCTGAGCTGATTGAACGAGTTAGCCGTAATTCTTTTGGTACTGAAATCACTTCAGTTGACATCAACGATTTCGAACAGAACCCTACTATAGCTCTTGTCGGCTGCGATCATGTCGTCGTCAGTGGTGATCTTGCTGTTGTAAAGCGTGTGGTTAAACTTTCGATTGAGCATGGTTTCAGCATTGGATTGATACCACAGGAAGGGTACCTGGAACTGGCCAGAAGTTACGGTATTCCAGGTGATCCGGAAGACGCACTGGAGCTTGCCTTGCAGAAAGGCGGGCAAGAGCTGGATGTCGTCCTTTGTAATAATGAAATTTTGCTTTACAAAGCGACTTTCGGTCGCCTGCCAATGCTCGACACTTCTCGTGGATCCGGTCGCATGAAGGTGATCTGGCGAGCACTAAAGCAATTCTCTGGTCTGAAATTACTGAAATTTACATTTGTTACGAATAATGGCAAGGAGATAATTACCGCTGCATGTGGCGGCATGTTTATCCAGCAACATGGTGGCAACCTGGCATCAAGGCGTATCGTTGCCGACAGTTCTGCTAATGACGAGATGGTGGCGATGATAATAAGTGCACCGCTGTCAATTTCTGCCTATTTTAAATTTCTACTGCAGGTAATCTTTCCCAACAAATATAGAAAAAAATTACCGGATACTATCGGGCTTGTGAAAAGCAAGAGTATCAGTATTGATTCAGATGTCAGCCTTGAAGTCACTATCGATGATGACTACAAGACGCATACGCCCATTTTTTGTGAAACCCTGCCTCAGGCAGTCACAATGAATACTGGTGATGAATTTAGTTCCAGTCTTAAGAGCGGTCAGACGGTAAAAGAGACACTAAATATAAGCAACCTGCCTACCGGTAAAGAAGAACTGAATAAGGCCAGTAAAAGGTCTATACCCCTGTTCTCGTATGCATCAGAAGAACGCTTCCGCGACCTGTTTCAGGCTTTGCGTGAAGATGCTGCAACAAATTCGACCTACCTGGTGCTGATGCTGCTAAGCACATTGCTTGCCACGATTGGGCTATATCAAAATAGTGCTGCTGTTGTGATCGGGGCTATGCTGCTTGCGCCATTGATGACGCCCATCATTTCATTATCTATGGGCATATTGCGGCAGGACATGAAAATGTCTCGCCAATCAACTATCAAGATTATCCTCGGGGTGATAATTGCATTGCTTGCTGCAGCTCTTGTTACATTGATTTTTCCACACAAACCGGTCACGGGTGAAATGTTAGCCCGCTTGAACCCGACCCTGCTTGATCTTGGCGTAGCTGTTGTTGCGGGCATAGCCGGAGCTTACACCAAGGCATATAAAGAAATTCTGCAGAGCCTGGCTGGTGTAGCGATTGCAGTAGCCCTGGTCCCGCCCCTGGCAGTCGCAGGTATTGGAATTGGTCGCCTCGACATCAGCTTCTTTTCCCAGGCATTTCTATTGTTTTCAACCAACCTGGTCGGAATACTGCTGGCGGCAATATTTACTTTCAGGGTGCTGGGCTATTCGCCAGCAGTGCGCGGTAAAACAAGCATGCGCCTGGCCATTATAACAATGATCCTTATTGCTGTGCCGTTGTCTCTTTCGTACGACGATATAGTTAATAAACTGGTGATGGAAAAATACTGGCAGAATGAGCGTTTTCTCGTCAATGGAAAATATCTCATCGTGCAAAAGGCACGAGTAACTACGCAGCAGAATAAAAATGTCATGACCATGGATGTACTCGCACGGGAACAGCTCAGCCGTGATGATCTAACAAAATTAAGACACAAAGTAGAGACGAATATTTCAAAGGAACTCATTATCCGGGCAAGGATAATCTATATACCGTAAGGTGCAGATCCAAAAAACTTATAAATAAGACAGATAACAATATATCAATGCGTAATCAATTTTTACCTCTTCTATGTTTACTTAGCCTTTTTCTTGCAGGCGGTTGTGATCGCGAAGTCGAAATCCAGCCGAGTGGAAACGTCATCAGGCTGGGCGTTGTTGGGCCCTTTTCTGGCGAAAGCAAGGGAAAAGGAGAGGGTGCTATTGAAGGGATAAACAGTGCAATGCAAGTAACGCCACTGTTGAACAATGGCGATAAACTGGAACTGGTTATCGAAGATGATCAAAATAAGCCAGAACTGACTGTAGCTGCCGTGGACAGACTGGTAAATGAAAATCAAGTATCGGCCATAATTCTTATCTCAACTTCGGCATCTGCACTGGAAATAAAGTCACAGGTGAACAAGTTAGAAATACCCGTACTGGCAATGCTTGCTACCCATCCTGACGTGACACGTGACAATAATTACGTCAGTCAGTTGTGTTTCGATGACATATTTCAGGGTAGCGTGGCCGCACTTTTCGTCATGGATGAACTATTGATTGAGACGGCGGCAGTTTTTACCAATCCGGACAGCCACCATTCTTCGATTCTCGCTGCAGAATTTATTCGGAAATACCAGGCAGTTGGCGGTAAGGTGACAGATACAATTCTGGTTAGTGATGATCAGAATTACAGAGAAAGGCTGGAATTGTTGCGTGGGAATGGAACCAGGCTTCTTTATTTACCCGTCAGTGCTAAAACAGTGATTGAGATTGAGGCAGCCACCCGGGATATGGGCTGGCAACCGGAAATTATGGCAAGCGATGGCCTGCTCGCAACAGTTATCAATGAATACCCTGATAAGACGAGCCGATTAGATGGTATCTATGCTATCGACTTTTTCGCATACGACGATAAGGCAAGAAGCGATGCCTCATTCTGGGAAAAAATAGGTAAGATCTACAAATCGCATAGTAAAGATAATGCAACGACGTACACCGCATTAGGTGCTGAAGGTTTTATGATTCTAACTAATGCACTAAATCGCTGTGAAGACCTTCAGGAGCGGTCGTGCATTAACCGCGCGCTACGCAATACGAAGAATTTCCACGGCATTGCAGATAAGGTGTCCATACTCGAAAACGGTAAGGCGAGCCGGCCTTTGATAGTGAATGCCATCAGGAATGGAAGGCTGGAATTTATTGTAAAGGTATATTAATCAGTCACCATGAAAGCAGATGAATATTTGCTTATCGGGCTTTTCAAACAACCATGTTAGAATGCGCAACTTGAATATTCGCGGGGCGCAGAGCCCTCTCCGGAAAACAGCACAAGATAGAATGTACAGTTCTGTTAGTTTTCTCTTTTATTTTCTTCAACAATGAAAAACTGCCATGTTAGATCTAGAAGACTTTGTCGGTAATACTCCATTAGTGCGTCTGAAACGCCTTGCTGAAGGGCACAACAACACTATCCTGGTGAAACTTGAAGGAAATAACCCGGCCGGGTCTGTCAAGGACCGTCCTGCACTGAACATGATCAACGCAGCAGAAGCGCGAGGTGAAATCAAACCGGGTGATACCTTGATAGAAGCGACCAGCGGAAATACTGGGATCGCGCTAGCTATGGTTGCCGCGTTAAAGGGTTACCATATGATACTGGTCATGCCAGAAAACATGAGTGCCGAGCGCGTCGTCAGTATGACAGCATATGGCGCTGAAGTGATTTTCGTCAGTCGTGAAGCCAGTATGGAAGGGGCACGTGATCTTGCGCTTGAAATGCAGGCAGATGGTAAAGGCAAGGTACTTGACCAGTTTTCAAACCCGGATAACCCGGCAGCGCACTACAAGACTACGGGTCCGGAAATCTGGAAGGATACGAATGGTCAAATCACGCACTTTGTATCTTCCATGGGAACGACCGGCACGATTATGGGAACATCTCGCTACTTAAAGGAGGCTCAACCCGGGATCGAAATTATAGGCGTACAGCCGACCGAAGGTTCTGCTATTCCGGGCATCCGTCGTTGGCCAAAAGAGTATCTTCCTTCAATCTTTGTTGCCGATGAAGTAGACCGCACTATGGATGTCAGTCAGCAGCTGGCTGAAGATACAACCCGTCTGCTGGCAAAGAAAGAGGGTATATTTTCCGGTATCTCTTCGGGAGGAGCGGTGGCTGCTGCAATTCAGTTATCCCGGGAAACTGAGAATGCGGTGATCGTTTCCATTATTTGCGACCGCGGAGACCGTTATCTGTCTACGGGCGTATTTCAGGAAAAATCATCATGAGTATTATGTGCCTTGATCTCGCGACCATCCCTGACTTTGAGCTGGGCGCTCGCATATACGATCTGCAAGATCTATCAGAAGAAGACATCTCCCGGGTTATGTTTACCAAAAGTCGAGAACGGGAAAATGACATTCAGCCAGGTGTATTAGGTGCACATATGCAGCAGGTGCTGGCGATGTCCGTTCTTTTTCAGGATGAAAATGGAATCAGGACCTGGTCGGCAGGAGCCCCAGAATCGAATGAAATGAGTTTGCTGCAAGCCTTGCAGACACTGGTCAATGAGCAGAAACCGGCAGTTGTTACCTGGAATGGAAACCGTTCTATTTTCCCAGTTCTGAATTATCGATATCTGTCACATGGCATCAAGGCACCATTATTTTCAGTTTGTACTGATTT
>JASJFV010000137.1:0-10239 GCA_033791885.1 Gammaproteobacteria bacterium
TGCTGATTCGATACAGAAATACAGCGACCGTGTCTTTAGTAAACGGGATTTCGTTCGCGAAGGCCTGAAACTGGGCGTGGCCTTTGAGAAACAACTTGGCACCAACCCATATAAGTACGGGATCATAGGCGGTACGGACAACCATAATGGTGTGCCATCTGATGTCGCCGAAGACAGTTTTGACGGTGGCCATGGTCCAGAAGATGGCACCGTTGAACGGCGTCGCAGCGGCGGTGTTGGCGGCTGGATTGATGGCAAAGACCTGAGTATTGGTTCGCTTGCCGGCGTCTGGGCGACAGAAAATACACGTACTGCCATTTGGGATGCCATGAAGCAGCGTGAGACATTTGCCACTAGCGGCCCGCGGATGAAGATTCGTCTTTTCGGTGGCGTTGAACTACCTGCGAATCCGGGTAGCCCGAAAAAACTGGTTGAACAGGGCTATGAACTTGGCGTCCCCATGGGCAGCGATCTCGGATCCATTGGCGCTGCACCCACATTTACTGTTTACGCGATGAAGGATGCTGACGGTGCTAACCTGGACAGGATTCAGATCATCAAAGGATGGGTTGATAGTGCAGCGAGGACACATGAAGAGATAATTAATGTCGCCTGGTCTGGCGATCGTAAACCTGGCACAGACGGCCAGCTACCAGCAGTGGGTAACACCATCGACCTGAAGACAGCGAAGTACACCAATAGTATTGGTGCTGCCACATTAATGGGTAGCTGGACGGATAGAAACTTCAATCCTGAGCAGCATGCATTCTACTACGCCCGAGTGCTTGAAATCCCGACGCCACGCTGGAGTACCTATGACGCCGTAAAGAACAATCTCCCCCTGCTTGAAGATGTAGCATCTACCATCCAGGAGCGCGCCTGGAGCTCTCCTATATGGTATAAACCTTGAAACCACCAGTGGAATGAAAAAAATACTCGCATCAACTGTTTTACATACAGTTTATTAAGCGCCAAAACATGCATCACAACAAGGATCACGAATGATGAAAACATTACTTAGCAGATTAAGCATACTTATGTTGGCTACCCTGTTTGTCCTGCCCTTCGGCCCTGCCATAGCAGAAGATGACAAGAAGAGCTTCAGCCAGCAGGAACTGGACCAGGTGATGGCGCCGATAGCACTCTATCCGGATTCCCTGTTGTCCCAGATACTGATGGCATCCACCTACCCTGCCGATGTTGCGGAAGCGGTCAAATGGTCAAAGGCAAATCCTGATCAGAAAGGTGACGATGCGATAAAAGCGGTTCAGACAAAATCCTGGGACCCGAGCGTTATGTCACTCGTTGCCTTTCCGTCAGTACTGGACATGATGGGACAGAAACCTGACTGGGTGCAGACTCTCGGTGATGCCTTCCTTGCTACTCCCGATGGTGTTATGGACACCGCGCAGTCCTTGCGTAAAAAAGCCAAGGATGAGGGCAACCTTGAAACCACCGAGGAACAAACAGTCAAAGTTGAAGAAGATTCGGGTCAACAGGTCATCATTATAGAGCCAACCAACCCCACTGTCGTTTATGTGCCTACGTATAACCCAACAATCATCTACGGTAGCTGGTGGTGGCCGTCCTATACCCCTTACTACTACCGCCCTGTGGGCTACGGTTTTGGTGCCGGTGTCGTCACCGGGATTGGTTTCGGTATTGGTATTGGTATAACGAATGCACTTTGGGGAAATTGTAACTGGAGAAATCGCCGCGTTGATATCAATGTCAACCGATACAATAGGGTCAATATCAACAGCAACAGACTGAATGCCAGTAGTAATCGAAGCACCTGGAAGCATAATGCTAATAATCGTTCTAGCGTCGCCACTCGTGATGTCGCAGCCAGACAAAAAGGCGTCGATAAGACCAAAGCCGCGGAACAGCGCAGTCAATACAGGGGCCGCGATGCAGATCGTCAGAAAGCTCAGGCTACTCTTGAATCACGTGGCATTGACCCTGCTAAAGGACGTCAGGAATTACAAGGTACAGGTGGAGCAAATACAAGAGATTCAGTCAGTCAGGCGAATCGAAGTTTCGACAGCTCAAAAGTGTCAAATGTTGATAAGGCAAATTTGCCTGCCGTTGATAAAGGAAAATTATCAAATGTAGATAAGGGCAATTTATCTTCTATCGACAAGGGCTCCATTGACAGGAGCAAAGTTTCAAGTCTTGATAGCGGCAGCATGAAAAGCAATGCCAGGAGTAACGCTAGTTATGGCGA
Source organism: Gammaproteobacteria bacterium (assembly GCA_033791885.1). GTDB lineage: Bacteria > Pseudomonadota > Gammaproteobacteria > BMS3Bbin11 > BMS3Bbin11 > BMS3Bbin11. The sequence goes on from JASJFV010000137.1 coordinate 2,228, forward strand.
TTATGCATTGAGTAACACTGGTAATGCACGCAGTACGCAGAGCCATGTTAATCGAGGTGCTTCTAGCAACCGTTCATTTCAAAGCTCTGGTGGTGTCAGCAGAGGCGGCGGAGGTATGAGTCGTGGTGGTGGCGGAGGCGGTGGCATGAGTCGTGGTGGCGGTGGTGGGAGGAGAAGATAAATGAAATTATTCACTTACCATACCCAGTCTCCCCTATTTTCGGCAGGAAAACTCATGAACTTAAGCAGTAAGAAAATTCTTGGTATTTTATTCGTCAGCGTCGGCATTTTCTATATGACATGTTCAACAGCAGCTGAAACAACAGCAGCGCTTAACGTTGACCCGGACCTCAACCAGGCTGTTTTCAGCAGTCCCGAAGCAGCAGCACAGGCGATAACCGATGTGATAGCTGACAGAGACAGGGAAAAGGTTGGCGTGATTCTCGGACTTAGTGCAGCACAATTGCTGCCGCTGAATAACATCAGTCAAAATTCCGTTGAAAAATATCTACAAGGCTACGCTAAAGCGCATTCACTGCAGTCCGTCGGTGAAGGACAGTACCTGTTAGCCATTGGTGAAGAAAACTGGACACTGCCTATCCCGATCATCAAGGGTCCTCAGGGCTGGTATTTCGATACCGAGGCGGGTTATGAAAGAATGCGCATCCGCCGCATCGGGAGAAATGAATTGGCAACCATTCAGTCAGTACTGGCCTATTATGATGCCCAGCTTGAATATGCGGCCAAGGACAGAGACGGTGATGGAATACTCGAATATGCTCAGAAATTAATCAGCGCAGCCAGTCAGCGCGATGGTCTGTACTGGGAAACCTCTAGCGACGAACAGCAAAGTCCACTAGGTCCATTGTTCGCCGACACAACACCTGATGGTGCCTACTATGGCTATTACTATCACATTCTTACATCCCAGGGGGCGAACGCAAAAGGCGGTGCCTTTAGTTATGTCAAGGATAATCAGATGGTGGATGGTTTTGCGCTGATAGCATGGCCGGCAGAATACGGTAATACGGGTGTCATGAGTTTCATCGTCAGCCAGGATGGTATCGTTTACCAGCAGAACCTCGGAGCGGACACCGCTGTGTTGGCTAAGCAGCTGGAGAGCTTTGACCCTGGCCCGGAATGGGTGCCGGTACAGTAATTCTTTAGCCATATCTGTCGCTAATGCTGAAGCCTGTATCGACTCAAGAGTATCAATGGATATGCGTACTATGCGAAGCATAGTACGTTTGATAAGTGTAGTAGTTTAATAAAAACCAGAACCTTAAGAAGAATGATGAATATATACCGTCTAGCCATAATCCTCCTGTTTAATTTACCGCTGTCATCAGCTCTTGCCACGGACTACGAAAAACCGCCTTCGATACCATTTAATACGGCATTTCCCGATGTAGCTATTAAAGGTGAGCACTACAGTGTTAAAAGTTCGGTGCCTACGGATGGCTTCCTGACTAGAGCAGTCATCAAGTCCGAGTTTGGTGAATTCGTCGCTCTGGGCCCCGGCATGCTTGAGATACGATTGCATGAAATTGATGCTTTGGCAAAACTGCAGACATTTGAAGCCTCTGATGAATTTCAGCGCGGCGCAAAGGAGTCAGCACAGGAGAAGATGAGTAGCCTGAAACAGGTCTATGACAAGCCCAAAGAAGCCGCCGCCGGCATCTCGAAAGGCGTCAGCCGTTTCTTCAAACGTAGCTACAGGGCAACAAAAACAGGCGTACAGACGGTCAACGATGTGTACCATAACAGGACACCCGGCAGTATAGAGGGTGCTGGTACAGAGCTACCCGGTAGTCAGAAGTCACAGGCATTGCCCGACGGTGAAAGTAAATACAAAAAGGCAGCGAAGGCCTCCGGCAGCACAGCGGTTAATATTCTTGGTTTCGATGATTCGCGGCGCAAGCTTGCCAAACGACTGGGGGTTGACCCCTATACCACCAACCCGGTTCTTGACGAGAAGCTGGATGAAGTGACCTGGTCTATTTTTGCCGGAGACTTTGGTATTGATCTGGCTACGTCACTAATACCCGGCAGTATTGTTATAACCACGTCAGGTCTGGTGACGAACTGGGTTTGGGATACCCCACCCGGTGACCTGCGGGTGAAAATTGAGAAGACGCTTCTAGGTCTCGGTGTCAGCCAGGAAGATATCGACAGGTTGCTACGACATCGCGCTTACCCACTCTCCTACCAGGCTGCGCTCACCGCTGACATGGAAGCACTGGGTAAGGTCGATGGGCATAAAGATATTATGCCATTGGCCCTGTCTGTGCAGACTGTTGATCAGGCGCGCTTTGTCGTCAATACCCTGCACATGCTGCAGCGTTATCACGAGACAGTGCAGGAGTTGAAGAAAATTGAAGTTCTTGGAACAGTGTTCGCGACAACTGTGAATGACACTATTATTGTTGCTGCACCGGTTGATTATGTCAGCTGGTCAGAGAAGCTTGACCGCTTTTCAGGTCGTGACCGGTTTACAAGTCAGCCACACGAACTCTATATTGCGGGAACAATGAGTAAGATGGCCAATGAACAGTTGAGCAAACGCAGCTGGATAATTCATCAAAACAGCGAAATTTTTTCATCAATATCAAAGGTGAAGTAAGCAAACAAATAAGAATTGTCTGCTATGCAACCTTATGCATGATTTGTGGTCTGAAATAAATATCGTCACCAGGCCAGGAAATTAGCAGGATAATCAAATGATAAAATTAAAAGCCTTTTCAATTACACTTTTGTTTTTTTGTGTAGCCATTAATAGTGCTTTTTCGGAAGAGACCAACGCAACAGGTATAAATACTGAGAAAGCGATTTTTGCCGGTGGCTGTTTCTGGTGCATGGAGCCGCCCTTTGATAAGCTGGACGGCGTCATTTCAACAACATCCGGCTACACCGACGGGCAGCAGAAGAACCCGACATACAAGCAGGTTTCAGCAGGTGGTAGCGGACATACTGAGGCGATAGAAATCGTCTTTGACCCCGCAAAGGTCAGTTATGAAAAACTGCTTGAAGTGTTCTGGCTTAATATTGATCCTGTTAATGCCAAAGGGCAGTTTTGTGATTTTGGCACGCAGTACAGAACAGGTATCTATTACTTGAATGATGAACAGCAAAAACTGGCTGTAGTGTCATTGAAAAGTATAAAAAGTAAGTTGAATAAACCGGTAGCAACTGAATTAAAAGCGGCCAGCAAATTCTATCCTGCAGAGGATTACCATCAGAACTATTACCAGGTTAATCCTGTCCGCTATAATTACTACCGTTGGAGTTGTGGCCGTGATCAAAGACTGAAACAGCTCTGGGGTGAACAGGCAGGTCATTAACCAGCCTCAGTAAATGTAGACAGAAAGTAGTAATAACAAGTGTTGAAGTTCTTGCTAGAATCAATAAATGATATACAGACGAGCTCTAGCAGAGCTGATTATTGCATCTGTCTTCCCTGCCCTGGCCCTGCTGTTCATTACTGCTTCAATGATTAGCCAGTCGCTGGCCAGTGAACCTGTGATTGAACACGGAGAAGACCCTGTTACCGGCCTGAAATACTGGTTATGGGACAATGACGGTTTTTACCTGAGACTGACACAACGCCTGCCGGACCAGACCAGAGCCTACTTTGAAGCACGTGGGTTTGATAAAGAATCAGCAGACATTGCCGGTACATCCTGTATTTTCCAGACAATGACCAAGAACACAGGCAGCAGTCCATCTGAATCAATAACGGCAGACTTGAGTGACTGGCAGGTAATTAGTGGTGACAGCAGCAAACCCCTATTGCATCGAGAATACTGGCGTAAGCTCTGGCTTGAGCGACAGCAACCAGAGTCAGCCCGGGTTGCGTTTGAATGGTCATTGCTGCCAGCCAGTCTTCAATATGACATAAGCGACTATAACTGGGGGATGTCCAGCTATGGCCTGGCACCCGGCAGTCATTTTGATCTTGTTTTTAGCTGGAACAGTCAGGGGAAAACACATAAAGGCAGAATTAATAATGTGGTCTGCCCACCAGACATCCACCCTGAACCTCCAGCGCAATAATATTTAACAATGAAGTGGACTATACATGAAAAAAATCATTTCTTTTGTCGTTACCCTGTCGGTTTTTCTTGCCTTTAATAGCACGAACCTATGGGCAGCCGGGCCAACTGAAAGCAGAAATCACTCGCTGACCAAGGTAGCCGGTAATCCTGCTGCGCCCGACTTTAACCTGGAGGACCAGAACGGTAATTTTATTCGATTATCGGATTATAAAGGACAGGTTGTTATTGTTAATTTCTGGGCCACCTGGTGCCCGCCCTGCCGCAAAGAAATGCCTTCTATGCAGCGAGCATGGGAAGTGCTGGAAAAGGAAGATATAGTCATGCTGGCTATCAATGTGGGAGAAGACAGTGACCTGATTTTTGCCTTTACCGCTGAGTACCCGGTTGAATTTCCACTGCTGATGGACAGAACATCCGAGATTGTCAGAAATTGGAAAGTACGTGGCCTGCCAACCACTTTTATTGTTAATCCAGCAGGAAAAATTGTCTACCAGGCTATAGGTGATCGCGACTGGGATGCGCCGGAAATACTGGATAAAATTCGTAAATTAAAAAACAGCACAACTATTAGTGCACAGGTCAGTGCATCTCCTGTTATACCAGGTAAAAGCCGCTAACATCTTGCCGCAGTTCGAGACCTTACCGCGGAATTTTCTTCAGGATTTTTTTTCTAATTCCAGTGATTTTTCAATTGTGTCTGTGTAAAGGGTGACTATTTTAGCTGATAACTCCTGATATTCCGGATGTCTTTCTATGAGCGGTATGTTATCGCTAATATCCGACATTAATTTTTCCAGGTAGTCCAGTTCACCATCATTAAGAACTTCACCACCATCAACTTTTTCCTTCATCGCGAGTATTCTTGGCAGTCGTTGTTTTTCCAGTCTTTCCATAAGAACGGTAATAATACCGGTATCCTTATCCATGCTTACTCCTTTGCTTGGTGTTGTGTTCATATTATTAATGTATTCTGGGACTGTATCGGATTAAGCGATCACCTGCCAATAAAAACATGACTTAATCTGAGTGAATAATTGTCTACAAATTACTTTAACTGCTCTCCTTATTTGATTTGACCGGCTGCATAAACAAAGTTTTAATCTCCAGCAAGTCACGGGCAAGATATTCTATGCCCTCACGGTAAAGAAAGAGTGAGTACAAACAGAAGCCCGGATTATCTATGGAACTTGCAGAAGCATTCACACCCTTTTTGACAACTTTTTCTCTCATTTCAGTAGCTGAAATTGGCGACAAGAGTCAATTGGTGTGCATGACCCTGGCGGCTCGTCACCGCCATTGGCCTGTTATATTGGGAGCAACTGCTGCTTTCCTTGTGCTCAACACCCTGGCCGTTTTATTCGGTGCGGGTGTAGCCACCTGGCTACCAGAAAAGGTTACCGCTGCTGCAGTAGCCGTTCTCTTTGGCATCTTTGGTATTCATGCATTACGCAGTGAAGATGATGAAGAATCAGAGGATGTTGTGGAAAGCCCACGTTACGGCGTTTTCCTGACTACCCTGCTGTTGATCTTTGTGGCTGAATTTGGCGACAAGACACAAATTGCTGTAGCAGGTCTGGCGAGTACGCTGGCTCCTCTTCCGGTTTGGCTGGGTGCCACTGCAGCATTGGTAATGGTCTCTGCACTGGGTGTTTGGGCAGGACGCACAATATTGCAACGTATACCCCTGCGCTGGCTGCATCGGATAACCGGTGTGATATTCCTGTTATTTGCCCTGATAGCCGCATGGCGAGCACTCACTGTGGCGTAATTTACTATCTCCCGCAACACCGGTGTTATCTGCAACTTGTCAGATCACAGGTCTTGATGAAATCAAGATATAGACTCTCTGATTATTTTAGCTGTATGCCCATCTTCTCTGTTTCGCGGGACTTTAGCTGGACAGTAGCTGAATAATGCTGATATATCTCTGTCCTTGCTGTAAAAATACGGCGCTACACAATAACCAACTACAAGAAATATCACCTAGGAGAGTAATACAATGAAATTGGAATCCCTGGCACTGCATCACGGCTATAAATCGGATCCAACAACCAAGGCGGCCGCGGTGCCGATTTACCAGACCACTTCCTATACATTCGATGATACACAACATGGTGCGGACCTGTTTGACCTGAAAGTGGCAGGCAATATCTACACACGCATCATGAACCCGACGACAGATGTGCTGGAGCAGCGCATGGCCGAAATGGAGGGCGGTATAGCCGCACTGGCCGTTGCCTCGGGCATGGCGGCTATCACCTATGCCATACAGTGCATCACCAGCAGCGGTGATAACATCATCAGCACAAGCCAGTTGTACGGCGGCACCTACAACCTGTTTGCACATACTTTCCCGCGCCAGGGCATAGATGTGCGTATGGCATCCTTCGATGATTATGACGGACTGGAGAGCCTTATCGATGATCGTACTCGTGCCGTTTTCTGTGAAACGATAGGCAATCCTGCAGGTAATATCGTCGATATTGAAAGGCTTGCCGATATTGCACATCGTCACGGTCTGCCATTGATAGTAGACAATACGGTCGCTACCCCATACCTGTGCCGTGCCTTCGATCATGGAGCTGATATCATCATTCATTCACTGACCAAGTACATCGGTGGTCACGGTACAACTATTGGCGGGGTTATAATTGATTCAGGCAAGTTTGACTGGGCAGGCAATAAAGAACGTTTCCCCATGCTAAACGAACCTGATCCTTCCTATCATGGCGTTGTTTATACAGAAGCACTTGGCCCTGCTGCTTTTATTGGTCGTTGCCGGGTTGTGCCGTTGAGAAATACCGGTGCAGCGATCTCTCCACACAGTGCTTTTCTGATCTTGCAGGGCCTGGAAACGCTGGGTCTGCGTATTGAACGACATTGCGACAATGCTATGGCAGTTGCCGAATACCTGAGCAGGCATCCACAGGTTGAATGGGTACGCTATGCCGGTTTGACGGACGATGAATATAATGAAACCTGCCAGAAGATCACAGGTGGCAAGGCTTCAGGCATACTCATATTTGGCATTAAGGGTGGAGCAGAAGCCGGTGCGCGCTTCATAGATGCGCTGCAGATGATCCTACGCCTGGTAAACATCGGTGATGCGAAGTCCCTCGCCTGTCATCCTGCGACCACTACACACCGTCAGCTTGGTCCGGAAGAACTGGCAACAGCCGGCGTCAGTGAAGACATGGTCAGACTCTCAATCGGGATTGAACATGTCGACGATATAATCGCTGATATTGAACAGGCGCTGGAAACGGCTGCCGCAGGTTAATCTTATAGAAAACAATTCTCAGCTCTGTCAGCGGGTAGATAAATAACGGTTCTGTGTTGTTGTTCTTACCCGTATGACATGGGCTGTTCCATATCCCTGCTATCACCCAGTTTAATTACTAATCTGAACCCGCTGTTCTCAACTTCAGCAGGGTTCAGGATTCCACAATGGAGTAATTGTATGAATCGCCTGTTAGTCAGCTGGCTGCTGATTTTTAGTAGCTTTAATTGCCATGCAGATTATTTGTCCAGTATGAAAGCAACGGCCGTTGCTGATGGTGTTTATGCCATATTGACCCCTGCGCGCGACATCCCGAACCCTGAAAACAGGGGCTGGAACTCCAACAGTGGCTTTGTCGTAACTAAAACCGGTGTACTGGTAGTTGATACCGGCAGTTCAGAGGAAATTGGCAATGCATTGAAGCAAACCATACGCCAGGTGACTGACAAACCGGTCAAGTGGATAGTAAATTCACATGCACACGGGGATCACTGGCTGGGCAATATAGCCTTTAAAGATTCGAATCCAGTTATTTACGCCACATCAACGGTAAATGATCTGACGAAATCTGAAGGTGCTACCTGGGTAGATAATTTTAAACGACTCAGTGAGGGTGCCACCGGCGATACAGCACTGCTGCTGCCAAATAAAATAATTGATGAGCGTGCGGAATTACT
>JASJFV010000138.1:0-2560 GCA_033791885.1 Gammaproteobacteria bacterium
GAATGTCGACTGGCCAGTGCCATCGATATTCAGCTTGATGCTAATTTGTGTTTCCAGCGTATTTCGAGATACGTCTGCTATACGTTCACTCATTACTCTTAGCCGTTACTGTTTGTTGTGCGGATATTAGCAGAAAAGCAGTTCCAAGTTCCAAGTTCCAAGTCAATAATCGGAAATACTAAAAAGAAGCAAATCCAGGTGATCTTCGCCTAGTTGTATCGACTTCAAGCACTACATCATACTGACGATACTTGGATCATCAGACTTGGACCTTGGAACTTTAGTTTGCCGGAAACGTCACTTTAACCTTAACACCCTTCCCCTTACCGGTACCGGTCTGAAATTCAATTTTCGCATGATGCAGGTCGACGACCCTCTGCACGATAGACAAGCCAAGGCCGCTTCCAGTTTGTTCGGTGCCCAGCCCACGGTAGAAACGATCGAAAACCCTGTCCTTGTCCTGTTCGGCTATTCCCGGGCCACTATCAGAAACTTTCAATATCAGGCCATCAGGCGAGCAGGTGACACCGGCTTTTACCCAGCCGCCGGCCGGTGTATAGCGGACAGCATTATCGAGCAGATTTCTAACCAGCACAGACAGGGCTTCTGCGTGGCCTAGCAGAATCATCTTCCCCTGGCTTTCTCGCACCTCCAGATCAACACCTTTTTCAACCGCCAGGCTAGCCACATCAGCTGCCACATCGGTCAGAATTCTGGCCAGATCATGCGTTTTGAATTTTCTATTTGGTATATCCGGATCGAGCCTTGCCAGCATCAACATCTGGCGCACCAGGTGTGCCGTGTTATCGATACCTATGATGATATGTCTGAGAGCAGTATCTTTTTCTATATCATCAGTGGCCCGCAGGGCGACCTGGGCCTGGGCCTTTATTCCTGCAAGGGGTGTACGCAGCTCGTGGGCCGCATCTGATGTGAATCCACGCTCATTACTTAAAGCCTTTTTTAATCGGCCTAGCAAGGCATTAAGTGAGATAAATAGCGGCAACACTTCAGCTGGCACATTGCTGAGATCAATTTCCTCAAGATTCTGCGGATTTCGATGCTGCACTTCTTCTGCCACGGTCTGCAAAGGCCTGAGGCTACGCCCCGTACTGCTCCAGATCATTAGTATTAGTAATGGAATCACGATGATGAATGGCCATATAACCTGCCAGGTGATCTCCATTATGAGTTCATTGCGAATCTGGTAACTTTGCGCGACTTCAATAGTGAACCCGTATTCCCTGTCACGCAGAATAAATACTCGCCAATGCTCACTGGAATCCTCAGTGTTGACATAACCATTGGCGCCAGGGTCTATTTTCAACTCAGGAGAATGCTGTGACATGAACCACGGCTCACCGTGCTTATCCCTTACCATAAAGGAAATCTTTCCTTCATATAAATGACCCGGCTCGGATATATCCATCAGAATGGCTCGGTTGTCATGTTTTTCTATCGATAGCTCAGACAATTCATGCTTAACCAGAGCATGCAACACCCTGGCAGACTGGGCCAGGTGTGCGTCAAATAGCTCCTGCACTTCTTTTCTTGCAGAATAAATACTGCTGGCAGCGATCCCTCCCCAGGTAATGATCAGCATGCTGCCAAGGGAGACTATTAGCCGCAGCCGGATCGATTTATTCATCTCGACAAGCTCACACAGCCGTAGGTAGCTGGTTGATATTCAACATCACTCATTGCCGGAACAAATATGCCGTTTTCACAAGTCCACAACCATGTTGATCAACTTTTCGAATCAGGTTTTTTTTTATCAATGGTATAACCAACACCCCTGACTGTCCGAATCAGGTCAGATCCCAGCTTCTTGCGCAAATGATGGATATGCACCTCGATCGCGTTACTCTCTATTTCCTCATCCCAGCCATACAGGTTCTCTTCAAAATGCTGACGTGAAAGTACCCGTCCCGCGCTCTCAAGTAATAACTGCAGCATGCTGAACTCTCTGTGCGAGAGATTGACAGCCTCGCCGCGAAAGGTGGTGGCATGCGCAGCGGGATCAAGAACAATGTCACCATGTGTTAGCAGAGGTGCGGTCCTTCCTGAACGGCGACGCAACAATGCTCGCAGACGGGCACTGAGTTCATCGAGATCAAACGGTTTGGTCATGTAATCATCAGCACCGGCATCAAGACCTGCTATACGCTGATCAACAGTGTCTCGCGCTGTCAGAATCAATACCGGGATATCATGACCATCCTTGCGCAGACTGGATAGTAGCTCCTGACCAGAGATGCCGGGCAAGCCAAGGTCCAGTATGATCAGTTCATGCCAGCCGGCAGATACGGCAGCCAATCCGGCCTTGCCGTCTTTGACCCAGTCAACGGTGAATCCCGCCTGTGTCAGCCCAACGCAAATGCCGTCCCCCAATAGCGCATCATCTTCTACCAGTAATATCCTCATCTACATACCTATGTCGTTTTTTATTGTTACTCATCAGGTGAGGCAACACAGAGATGATCCATACAGGAACATCCAAAATGGTTACAGTACTTACTATTAAAGTAAAGATATAACTCTATCACCTCCAGTTAACAAA
>JASJFV010000139.1:0-2710 GCA_033791885.1 Gammaproteobacteria bacterium
TGACTCATAAATGAGAAATTAGGATACATAATAGTGGTGATTTCCTGCTTATAATTATTGTGGATACTTTCTTATAATCTTTCTTATAAAGTATGAGTACAGACGCAGGCCACCCACAAGTGTCGTGTTAGAACGTATCAAACACTAAATCGTGGACAAAAAAAAGCCAGCACACGAATGCGGCGTTTCGCCGTTCCATAGCTAGCCATTATTCTTCAGTGTAGGAGACAGAATTCCAAAAGTCTACAAACTTTTCTCAAAAAAACTTGTTGGTGCAAAATATAACGCATAACTAATCAATTGCATCTTTGTGATGCTGGTCCTCAAATGTAACTACCTGATTAGTTCTACTTAATGGTCTTGATATAAGCTGCAAAGATTTGGAATCGACGTTCTGGCATCACACTGGAACATCCATACGCGAAATGATGCCTTATGAAATGTCCACTGAAATTCCAGTTCTATGGAGATTGGTATTCCTTTACCAGGTCACTGGCATCAGGAAAGCCTTCCAGCCGGAGCCACGTGGATGTACCTTGCTTGCGAATAAGGGTCAGTGGAATGTGATTCATTTTGTCACCGAAGTAGGCATCAAATGAATCCAACACTTCAATGATATCATCCAGATCACCGGTAAGAAAAGTCCAGCCTTCCTTTGCATGAAATCGCCCGGCGTACTCTTGCAACCTTACCGGTGTGTCATATTCCGGATCTATGGAAATGGAAATAAGTTTCACCCCTTCGAGTTCGTTACTGTATCGTTTTTGTGCCTGGGTAAAGATGGCACTTAATACCGGACAGATGGTTGTACAACTGGTGAAAATAAAACTGACCATCATTGGATCTTCGCCATTGAAAAGTGCGGAAGCAGATACTTTATTGCCATTCTGGTCAGTCAGCGTGACATCGGGCAACTCGTAACTGGCCTCCTCAATGCGATAACCTTTCTTATCCATCATTGCTGAATGTTCAGCATGTTCGTCAGCGTTTTGTTCACCCTGGTCCATTTTGCTATGGTCCATTTTGCTGTGGTCCACAGGTTCCGTCGCCTTGACAAGACCTGCCGAACAGGTCATGACGATGCTAAAACCCACTACGATAAATGTTTTAAAATAATTTCCTGTCAGCATGGCTGATCCCCTGTATTCAAGTACCAATATTTGCCTGGTTAATTGACGATCCAGTCACCCACCATTTTAACTTGGGTAATATCGTCACCTGTTAACTGGACGATATAACACCCCTTGGCCGCATAGCGTTGACCCTGGGCAAAGCTCAGACGTGGATAAACGGCAACCGCGTAATCCTGGTCTATCATCATATCGAAACCTTCGAGAAAATAATCACGGTAAAACTCACTACGCATATGCTTGAGAGCGCCCGGCAGCATCCAACCCAAAAAATACATCTTTGACTGAATATCCAGGTTGGTCTCGGCAAGGTCGCGGGTTTTCAACCAGCGCTTTAATATCTTGCCTTTCAAATCGTAATCTTCGGGCAGGCTGTGAGGATGGGTCAAAAAAACCGAATCCCGCATGTTCTCAGGAATGATACCGACTTCACCCGCCAACAGACTGGTAGATAGAAACAGCATCTGATCCGGGGAATTTTTAAATGTGTCACTTTGCAACACTTGTGCAGCATCAGAATTATCCAACCAGAGTAGCAGCGTAACAGGCTGTTCGGATGTGTTTTTCTCAAGCCATTGCGAAGACAGATCATCAACGCTGGCAATGACCTTGTTGATCAGTTCGCCGCGAACGGAATTACCGACTGCAACCTGCCAGGTTTTTTCGAAACCCCGGGCAATGTCTTCTCCTTTGCCACCCGCTTTAAAAACCTGGATAACGGTATTTTTTCTGTCTTTTTTATTCAATAAGAAATTGGCTGCCGCCTCACCTTCCTGGTACATCCCCTTGCTAAAATAAAGCGTATACCAGTCGGTATCAGACACAACGGGACGCTCGGTCACCGGGAAGATATTGGGGATCTCTTTTTCCTCGCAAAACTGATGAACGGGTTTCCAACTGCCTGATCCAATGCCGCCAAGCAAGGCAAACACCGGTTTGGCCTGGTAATATTCTTCGAGTTGTTTGCCCCAGGTTTCCTCCGGTCCTGTCAATTCCCAGACATCCAGTTCGAGTTTTCTATAAGCCCCCCATTGCTCGGTTTTATAAAAAGGACCGCTTTGTGCACGACGCACATGCGGTCTGGTCTGGGTATTGTGAGCATTAATATGTTGTCTTAATACCGCAAGCATCGCGTCGCGATCAGTCTCGGTGACACCTTCGGTAATAACGGTGGCAAAACGAATAGTCTTGTCATCGACACCGGGATCATGCGCGGCAGAGAGGTTTTTCAGGTAGTGAATGAGCACCGCCATATCATCATCACCCAGCTTATAACGGGGCATGATATCCATAATTTGATACTCTGCGGAATCAACACCCGTACGAAACATATGCGCTAGAGTTTCATCGGTGTATGCCGGTCGTGCATCCGCAGCCTGGAACTGGATTGGCAGTGACCAGCGCTCAACAGCGCCCGGGCCTTGCCGGGCCTTATCAGGGTTCCATGCGCCGGTGCGTCTTCTTGGTATAAACAGATTGTTCGCACCTGTGGGCCAGGTAATGATTGGACCTTCTACAGAACCCTGCCCGCTACGCTGGTGGCAGTTAACACAGGTGAACATACGTCCATCCATGGCAAT
>JASJFV010000140.1:0-3215 GCA_033791885.1 Gammaproteobacteria bacterium
ACCGTATTTGTAAATCCTTCCCCCCGCATGCTTGGTTCTTAACGACGGGGGGTACCAAAAATCCCCAGGCGAGGATGATGAAAATGCTTGGCAGGAATATTTTACGTAACATGGTCTGACTCTTCTTTTAGGCGTGGTATATCTTGGCGTCTATTATTGAGTATACACATAGTAAATACAGGGTATTTATAAACGAAACACACCATTGTACCGCAATTACCTAACAAAAAGCCACCGGAAGCGAGTAATGACGGGCTACATGATTAAAGCAATTACACAGATATAGTTATAAGTTGTTGATATGGCACATAGCAGGATTCCAATATTCAAGGTGTCCGGTGATCGTACGACAACGTATATACAAAGTATAATTTACTCTGACGGGTTTTCCATTTATGCTCACCGGTAGAGGGATTCATCACCAGGAGACGGGCGCAGGTTTACTGTTCAGCTTGAAGATGAACGCTGCAGGCAATGAGGAAATCAGTTTTGGGTGCAGGAGTGATACCGGTTGCATTACAGGGTGGAGAAGTGCTGTTTCTTTTCCAGCGGGTATTTTCGGGCAGAAAAAGCGGCTACCTGATCGATTTTGGCGGTGGGCTGGCGGATGGTGAAAGTTATCACGAAACGGCAATTAGAGAATTTATCGAAGAGACTGAAACAATGTATTTCAGCGATAATCTCAAACGTGCGAAACGAACCACAGAGCGCGTCAAGGCTCAGATACATGTAGTCGGGAACCTGTTTGAACAAACGATGATTGCCTATCCCGACTGGTGGTGTAAAAGAATGACAGTTAATCCGCTGCGGCCAAAGGACTGGCGAACCTACTTCATTGTGTTTCCATATCGTGATATCTCGTTACTCAACAGAGAGTGGCAGATGGACTCAACAAACCGTTTCAAAAAGCGCCGCGAACTGGTCTGGGTGCCGGCTGATGAATTATTAAAACTATGTGCCCGCAAACCCGGCAAATTATGGAAGCGAGTCAGGCAGCTGGAGCATCTTGGTCGGCATGTTCGTTCGATATCGCTAACCCTGGCTAGCGATGCCAGGCTGACTGGCCCCTGAACACGTTGCTTTTTATATCACTAGCGTCTTCTTTCAAACGTTAAAACCTAGGTTGCTTTCTGCTGAATAGCGACTGCCCTGGAATTGGATTTACCCTAAATAACGTAGATTTATGGGTGCCATTTGAGGGTATTTTCCGACGAAAAAAACTCGGTCATTATCTTCCGGTTTTAGCTCTGTTTATGATGGTATAAACAGAATATATCTGATACATTTCATCAGCCTATACCGGAGATTTTATACTTTTCCAACGTCCAGATTCAGTGCATCGAGGCAGCAAAATGGAACTCAATAATTTAAATCAAATAGAAAAAGCAACAAAAGCTGGCAGGGCCGAATTATTTCGTATCGGCACCGCACTTCTTTTTATCGTAGCTGTTATGTTGTTTATTGATATGCAACCTGACCCGGCAGGCAATAAGACGATGCTGGTTATTGCTGCCATGATAGGCGGTTACATGGCGATGAATATTGGTGCCAACGATGTAGCCAACAATGTCGGGCCGGCGGTCGGTTCACAGGCCCTGACAATGAGTGGTGCAATCCTCATTGCAGCAATTTTCGAATCCAGCGGAGCACTTATCGCTGGCGGTGATGTCGTCAGCACTATAAAAAAAGGCATTATTGATCCAGCACTTATTACCAACACCGATACCTTTATCTGGATCATGATGGCCGCCCTGCTGTCTGCCGCGATATGGCTCAATCTTGCCACTGCAGTAGGTGCCCCGGTATCTACCACGCATTCAATCGTCGGTGGCGTTCTCGGTGCCGGTATTGCCGCAGCCGGTTTCGATATCGCCAACTGGGGTAAGGTTGGTGCCATTGCGGCGAGCTGGGTGATCTCACCTGTGCTCGGTGGCGTCATAGCTGCCGGTTTTCTCTATTTAATCAAACGCACGATTACCTATCGTGGAGATAAGATAGCGGCTGCTAAGAAAGTTGTGCCGCTGCTGTTAATGGTGATGGCGTGGGCCTTTTCGACCTATTTGTTGCTGAAAGGATTGAAAAAGATCTGGAAACTCGACTTTGTCACTGCTGCAGTGATTGGTGCAGGTATCTCGGTTTTTATCTACGTTATGGTACGTCCAATGATTGCACGAGCTGCGAGTACATTGTCAAATGATAAGGAGAGTGTTAACAGCCTGTTCACAGTACCGCTGATATTTGCCGCTGCATTGCTCAGCTTTGCCCATGGCGCCAATGACGTGGCCAACGCTGTCGGGCCGCTCGCAGCCATCAACGATGCAATCGTTGGCGGTGGCGTTTCATCCAAGGCACAGATTCCACTCTGGGTTATGTTAGTCGGCGCAGTGGGTATCTCACTAGGCCTGGCCCTGTATGGGCCCAAGTTGATTCGCACCGTCGGTTCTGAAATCACCGAGCTGAATAAATTGCGCGCCTTTTGTATAGCCATGGCGGCATCAATTACGGTCATCATTGCCTCGCAGCTTGGCCTGCCTGTCAGTTCTACTCATATCGCTGTCGGAGGTGTATTTGGTGTCGGCTTCCTGCGAGAGTACCTGAAGACCAGTTACGGCGGCACGCTGGAGGATATCAAGCATCATCACGCGTCAGAGGATTCGGAGGCTGTAGAGGAATTTCTAAAAGAGTACAAAGCAGCCCCGATGGATCGTAAGAATGAGCTGCTTCAGGAGCTGAAATCAAATTCTACCAAAGCTCATCTGACTAAAAAAGAACGAAAGTCACTGAGTAAAATCTACAGGCAACAGCTAGTCAAGCGTTCGCATGTGTGGAGGATAGCGGCAGCCTGGATTATCACTGTACCAGCCAGTGGTGCGATGGCTGCCATTACCTACTTCACCATCCGCGGCATGATGCTGCCTGGGTAACTAGCTTTACTGTGATGGAAAATGGCCTTGATGTTTATTCCTTCCTTTTAACTTCAGTAGGTGTAAAGAAGCACGGGTATGCAGCAAGTTGCGTAGCCGTGCTAGTTAGTTGTTGCCCTTGAATACTGCTATTGTTCTGATAAGCAGCAGCCCGCCGCTGCTATATCTCTTTCCGTTCCTTTCTGGCTGGCAGTATAAAACGCGATAGGCCTTCCCTGCTGGCTTCAGCAACGCCTGCTGCATTACCCTTCCCCGTGGTCTTTGCGAAATGCTGAATTGTGCTTTGCACAA
>JASJFV010000141.1:0-10569 GCA_033791885.1 Gammaproteobacteria bacterium
GGAGTTCGGGTCATCCGGGTCTTCGGCGGTCTTTTTTTGCAAACCGGCAATCATCTCCTCCATTGATGGCAATTTCTTAGCTGCAGAAGGATTTGAAGCGTCAGTGGACATCGCTGAATGATTTCCGGGACCGGCTACATCGAGATACTGTGGTGATCCGTAAAGGTCATATAGCCCGTAGCTCAATAGTGGCACCAGGAAAACCAGTGCAGCTAATACCATTTTACCGGCTGGTGCAGGTGTAACACTGGCTTTCTGATCAACATCTGTCACATCGATCAACAGGCCTTTTTCCAGCTCTTCCAGTGTTTCCTGGTACGTTTCCTGAGTTAATGTCCCCGCCTCAAGCTCGTTTTTAAGTTCCTGCATGCGTTCCTGAGCAATACTGATATTCTGTTCACGATTGCCTCCAGGCAGATTAACTTTCTTTCCGCGTAAGGTCGGCAGCAAGAGAAGCAGCCCGGCCACAACCATCAGTATTGTAATAATCCAGAATGACATTATTCTTCTCGCTCCAGTAACTGTTCAGCCTGTGCCTTGTCCGCCTCAGTAAATGACACCTCATCTGCAGGGCGTCGAATAAAGCGGAGTAAAACAAACACGGCAATAATAAGAATGATGAACGGGCCTATCCAGAGCAGCAGGGTGTTGGTTTGTAATCGAGGCCGATAGAGAACAAAGTCACCATAACGCTGGGACATATAATCGAGGACGAACTCTTCGTCTTCACCTTTAGAGATCATTTCGTAGGTTTTACGCCGCAGGTCCTTGGCAAGTTCAGCATTTGAATCACCGATATCCTGGTTCTGGCATACTGTGCATCGTAATTCCTTTATCAGTTTCTTATACAATGCTTCCTTTTCCGGATCATCGAACTGGTAGGCATCAATACTGGCCTGAGATGATACCGCAGAGAAAAGCAGCAGTATTATTGTTACAGGCAAAAGACCTTTTCTAATCCACACTCTAACTTGCCTCCGTGTCTAATTCCCGTACCAGCGGAATAATTTTTTCATCAATGATCGAATCTGTAAGGGGCCCTACCTGTTTGTAACGCACTATTCCCTTCTTATCTATGACAAAGGTTTCCGGAACGCCATACACACCCCAGTCAATGCCGACATCGCCGCTAATATCCATCAGGCTGGTTTCATAGGGATTCCCCAAAGCTCCCAGCCAGGCTTTTCCATCTTCTGGTTTATCCTTGTAGTTCAAACCGAAAACAGGTGTTTCATTCATGGCAACAAAACGTTTTACAACCTCATGCTCAGCACGGCATGACACACACCAGGAGGCCCAGACATTCAGCAGCCAGACCTGCCCCTTTAAATCTGCCGTCTTTATACGCTGCTGAGGATTGTGTAGATCTGGTAGATCAAAAGCAGGAGCCGGCTTACCTATAAATGGGGAAGGGATATGCTTTGGGTCAAGTTTTAATCCGATAGCGAGAAAGACCACCAGCACAATGAACCCTGCCAGTGGGAGTAAATACCGTTTCATGCTGTTGCCTCTGCAGTCACTGCCGCCTGCTTCTGTTTATTACGTGCCAGTTTGCGGTAACGCGGATCTGTCGCTGCCAGTAATCCACCCAGCGCCATGATCAACGCACCCAGCCATATCCAGCGTATAAAGGGTTTATGGTAGATGCGCACACTCCATGCGCCGTCATCGCCCAGCGGTTCACCCAGTGCCACGAACAGATCACGGAACAACCCTGCATCGATCGCGGCCTCAGTCATGGGCATTTTCTGAACCAGGTACTCACGCTTTTCTGGTTCCATTGTTGCAATCAGTTTGCCGTCTTTGCTTACAGTCAGTGTGCCATTCGACGCACGGTAGTTCTTTCCGGCAATATTTTTAACACCTTCGAATTTGAAATTGAAACCCGCCAGCTCATAGCTTTCACCTGGATTAACCTGCAGATCTTTTTCAGTGCTATAGGTAGATGTCAGGGTGATGCCAACAATAAATACGGCAACACCAATATGGCCCAGGGTCATGCCCCAGAATGAACGTGAAACGGTCAGGACATTGCGCCCTCTTGACTGTTCAAACAACGATTTCAGCGTGATACCGAACACCCATATGGCCAGCACCATACCAATGGCTGCTCCTATATCATAAAAGTCCATCACCAGTAAGGGAAACAGCAACCCGGCAATCACACTAATCACCGCAACCAGCCAAACTTTGGGCAGAATACGATTGAATGAATCGTGCTTCCAGCGCAGCAACGGCCCGATACCCAGTAATACTGCCAGTGGTGCCATCAGAGGAATAAACACGCTGTTGAAGTATGGCGGGCCGACAGAAATTTTACCCATCCCCAGAGCATCAACAAGTAACGGATACAGTGTACCCAGCAAAATACTTGAGCATGTCACTATGAGGAACACATTGTTTAGCAGCAGCCCTGTTTCACGCGAGATCAGGTCGAACTGAACATAACTCCTGATTTGCGATGCACGCCAGGAGTAAATTATTAACGATCCGCCAACAACGACGCCAAGGAAAATAAGAATAAAGACACCGCGTGCGGGGTCAGAAGCAAAGGCATGCACCGAGGTCAGAACACCAGATCGGACAAGGAAAGTACCCAGCAGGCTTAGTGAAAATGCGAATATTGCCAGCAACACAGTCCAGGCCTTGAAGGCACCTCTTTTCTCTGTCACTGCCAGCGAATGCATAAGGGCAGTTCCAACCAGCCATGGCATAAAAGAAGCATTCTCAACCGGGTCCCAGAACCACCAGCCACCCCAGCCCAGTTCATAATAAGCCCACCATGAACCTAATGCGATTCCCAGAGTAAGGAAGATCCAGGCGGCATGTGTCCAGGGACGTGACCATCTGGCCCAGGCTGCATCAAGCTTGCCGCCCAGCATGGCAGCAATAGCAAAGGCGAATGGCACAGCAAAACCTACATAGCCCATGTAAAGCATGGGAGGATGAATAATCAGCCCAAAGTCCTGTAATAGTGGATTCAGGTCTCGTCCTTCCAGTGCAGCGGGTACCAGGCGTTCAAACGGGTTCGAAGTCACCAGAATGAACAGCATAAAGCCGACACTGACAAAACCTAAAACACCCAGCACTCGGGCAACCATTTGCTCCGGTATGCCGCGACTGAAGTAACTGACGCCAGCGGTCCAGATAGAAAGCACCAGCGCCCATAGCAGCAATGACCCCTCGTGTGCACCCCATACGGCTGAAAACAGGTACATGGTAGGTAACGCCGTGTTGGAATTCATTGCCACATATTTGACAGAGAAGTCGTGGGTCAGGAAACTCCAGGTCAGGCAGGCAAAAGAAATAGCGACGAACAAGAACTGTACCCTGGCTGCAGGTTTTGCCACTGCCACCCAGCTTGCAATACCTTTGTGTGCGCCAACCAGAGGCAATATTGTCTGCACCAGTGCAAACACCAGCCCGAGGATCAATGCAAACTGACCAATTTCAGGAATCATTGCTTGGCACCTGTATTTTTCATCCCTGCCTTTTCAAGCGCATCAGCAACTTCGGGAGGCATATAATTTTCGTCATGCTTGGCAAGCACTTCAGATGCAACAAAGATTCCATTATCGCCAAGTTTTCCCTGCGCAATGACACCTTGTCCCTCTTCAAACAGATCAGGCAGAATACCTGTGTACTCAACATTGACGATATTCGCAGTATCAGTCACAGCAAATCGAACAGTCAATTCCTTGCCACGTTCAACACTGCCATTTACCACCATGCCACCGAGTCTAAACAGGTGATCTTCAGGTGCTTTCTTCTCCACGACTTCGGTCGGTGAATAGAAGTAGGACATATTATTTCCGAGAGCATTGAAAACCAGCCAGGCGGCGAGCCCAAGTACAGCCAGGCCTATGAGTATAAATATCAGTCTTTTTTGCCTTGCTTTCATTCCATTTCACCTGATGAGTTTGTTGATTGCCTGGCTGATTTGCTGCGTACATAACGCGAAACACGCTGAAGTGTGACTTTACGCTTGTTTCGAACAAGTATTGGTTCTGCGATCATCAGCAGTGCGGTCATTCCAAATGAACCCCATACATAGAGGGCATAACCGCCCATATTAAAAAATTCTTTCATCATTTTATCTCGGGTAGTTCACTCACCCAGCGGGTGTCTTTCTCACGTTCAAGAATAATAGATCTGACCCTGGCAAAAGCGACAGCAATACTGTACGCCCAGAAACCAAGGGCCATTATCAGCATGGCAATGAGCATGACTGATGCCATACTGGAGCCTGATTTCACGCTAACAGAAGCACCCTGATGCAGGGTATTCCACCATTTTACCGAATAGTAAATTATGGGAATATTAACGACGCCAACTAAAACCAGAATTGCAGATGCTCTATCTGCCCTGCGCTTATCATCAATTGATGAGTGCAAGGCGATGTAACCGATGTAAAGGAAAAATAGTATCAGTTCCGAGGTCAGTCGTGCATCCCAGACCCACCAGGTTCCCCACATCGGCTTGCCCCAGAAAGCCCCGGTCCAGAGTGCGAGAAAAGTGAACATGGCACCGGTTGGAGCCAGCGCCTGCACCATCATTCCTGAAATTCGCGTATTGAATACCAGCCCCATCGCTGCCCAGAACGCCATTATGAGATAGATGAACATAGACATCCATGAAGCAGGTACATGGACAAAGATAATCCGGTAGCCTTCACCCTGCTTATAATCAGTCGGCGCAACAAAGAAACCCATATACAGCCCGACCACGATTAAGATCACTGCAATTGCTGAAATCCAGGGTACCAGTTTTCCGGCCAGCGGATAAAAGGTCGCAGGTGATGAAAATTTAAACCAGTTAAATCTACTTGAGCTCATTAAATTATTTCAACAAAATTTTATTAGTTAACCACAAAGGGTATAGACATCACAATGCCAGTAATCTGCACTACTCTGCCGACACACGAAGAGCAGCAACCGTAGCCAGTGGCGCTAGAACCAGTGACAACAGGAAAATGGCACCAAGCATAGAAACATGCCCAGCACCGCCAAGTCCTGAAACGGTCGCTTCAACGGCACCTGCTCCAAAAATCAGGACAGGAATATACAGTGGTAGCACCAGCAAGGAAACCAGCACGCCACCACCGCGTAATCCCAGTGTCAGTGCGGCGCCGATAGCGCCAATAAGGCTCAATGATGGCGTACCCAGCAGCAATGTCAGCATGAGAGCCTGAATTGCTTCCGATGACAGGTCATATTGTAGCCCAAGCAAGGGGGATAACAGCACTAATGGCACACCAGTAATAAGCCAATGAGCCAGCACTTTTGCCAGCACCAGAACTGTTGTCGGCTGTGGCGTTAATAATAGTTGCTCAAGAGTGCCGTCGGCGTAATCGATGGCAAACAGGCGCTCCAGCGCCAGCATGGATGCAAGCAGTGCGGCAACCCAGAAAACACCCGGCGCGATCTCGCGCAGCGTGTCCAGTTCTGGTCCAATACCGAGAGGAAACAAACTGATTGCAATGATAAAGAAGAATACAGTTGTAAGAATGTCCGAGCGATTCCGCATAGCAAGCAGCAAATCGCGCATAACGACGGTGTAAAATGCCTTAAACATCACCGTCCTTTTTCCAGCCAAGTCTTAATTGCTTAACTTCGCCTGTGGTCAGGGCAACATCCTGATGAGTTGTAAGAATAACCATTCCGCCACCCTCAACGTGACTGGCAATTACTGTCTGCAGGAAATCTACTGCCGCTTTATCCAGAGCGGTGAAAGGTTCATCAAGCAACCATAGTGGTGATTTACTGAGTAATAGCCTGGCCAGAGTTACCCGCCGCTTCTGTCCCTGCGAGAGCACACCTACGGCAAGATCTTCATGTCCATACAGACCCATATCTTTTAACACCTGCCATAAGTCATCTTCATTAACATTCAGCCCATCGAGCTGGCAAAGAATGCGCAGGTTTTCGACTGCGGTAAGGTCTGCTTTAATGCCATTAAGATGTCCAAGAAACAGCATATCTGCAGCAAATTCCTCTCGCTGCCGACGAATATTTTTACCATTCCAGTGTACTGAGCCCTGGCTTGGTGCAATCAGGCCACAAAGTGTCCGCAATAAAGTCGTTTTCCCACTACCATTATGACCCAGTAGATGCAGCAGCTCCCCTGAATTCAGGCTGAAGCCCAGTTCTGAGAACAAGCTGCGGTCACCGCGAATACATTCCAGGTTATTGACTTCGAGCATTTAGATATTCGAGTTATTAATTATTTCTTAAGGATTGATCAGCATAAGAATGCAGAATTGCACACGTGTGGTTGAGCAGGGTCGATGTTATATGAAATCATGAGCAAACAGGTGATTCTATTCTTTTATTCTGAAAACATCGAGTCA
The DNA here is from genome assembly GCA_033791885.1 of Gammaproteobacteria bacterium. Classification (GTDB taxonomy): domain Bacteria; phylum Pseudomonadota; class Gammaproteobacteria; order BMS3Bbin11; family BMS3Bbin11; genus BMS3Bbin11. The sequence continues at coordinate 6,350 of JASJFV010000141.1, forward strand.
TGCTTGAGTAGACATTCTCTCAGGCAGGTAGTTCCAGTAGTTGAGCTCTAAGGGATTCTGCACGATCACGCAGTTCAGCCGCTTTTTCAAATTCCAGATTCTGTGCACAATCGAGCATTTCTTTTTCTACCTGCTTGATCATTTTAGCCAGCTCCGACGGAGCTAGGTTTTTATAGGCAGCAGCCTCCTCAGCAGCAAGCAGTCTACCTGATGACCTTTTACTATAGGGTCCACTGCGCCTGCCGCCAATTCCTTCGATGATATCTTTTACCTTTTTCTCGACACCTTTAGGTGTGATGCCATGCTCAAGGTTATGTTTTTCCTGTTTCTCCCGACGGCGAATATTTTCAGAGATAGCCGCTTTCATCGAGTCGGTTTCTTTATCCGCATAAAGAATGGCCCTGCCGTGAATATGGCGAGCGGCGCGGCCGATGGTCTGGATCAATGATCGCGTCGAGCGCAGAAAACCTTGCTTATCGGCATCGAGTATAGCGACCATAGAGACCTCTGGGATATCCAGCCCTTCTCGCAACAGGTTAATTCCAACCAGGCAATCAAATTCACCGGCTCGCAAGTCACGTATAATTTCCACTCGCTCAACAGTATCAATATCTGAATGCAGATATCTAACCCGTGCACCATGCTCCTGCAGGTAGTCTGTCAGGTCTTCAGCCATGCGCTTGGTCAATGTCGTTACCAGGATGCGCTCACCGAGCGCGGCAAGCCGGTTAATTTCAGACAATACATCGTCAACCTGAGATGCTACCGGGCGAACTTCTACCACAGGATCCAGCAACCCTGTCGGTCGAACAATCTGTTCAACGACGATCTGGCTGTGGTCAGCCTCGTATTGTGCAGGTGTAGCGGATACGAAAATCGTTTGCGGCATCAGTGCCTCGAACTCATCAAACCGCAAAGGGCGATTATCAAGTGCAGATGGCAAGCGGAAGCCATACTCGACAAGTGTTTGCTTACGAGAGCGGTCGCCGCGATACATACCCCCAATCTGCGGTATCGTGGCATGAGATTCATCAATAAACATCAGCGCATTTGCTGGCAGGTAATCTATCAGGGTAGGCGGAGGCTGGCCTGGTGCACGACCAGACAGATACCGGGAATAGTTTTCAATACCGTTGGTATAACCGAGCTCCTGCATCATTTCGAGATCAAACAAGGCGCGCTGTTCCAGTCTCTGAGCCTCTAAAAGCTTATTTTGTGAGCGTAGCTCAGCCAGCCGCTGTTCCAACTCAAGTTTTATCTGCTCCACAGCCTCCAGCACACGCTCACGCGGGGTGACATAGTGAGATTTTGGATAGACCGTGGTACGCACCCGTTCAACCAGTGTTTCACCGGTCAATGGATCAAACTCGCTCAGTCTTTCAATTTCGTCACCAAACAGCTCGATTCTCGTCGCAGTGTGTTCTTCCTCAGCCGGGAAAATGTCAATCACGTCTCCACGCACGCGGAAATTCCCTCTCTCCAGCACCTGATCATTCCGAATATATTGCATCTCGGCGAGACGTTTCAGTATTGAACGCTGATCAAGTACGTCGCCCTGTTTCAGGTGAAGAATCATGTCATGGTATGCCGCCGGATCACCAAGACCATATATCGCAGAGACAGTTGCTACAATAATGACATCTTCCTGTTCCAGCAGGGCCTTCGTCGCTGATAGCCGCATTTGTTCAATTTGATCATTGATCGCTGCATCCTTCTCGATAAACGTGTCGGATGACGGCACATAGGCTTCGGGCTGGTAATAATCGTAATATGAGACGAAGTATTCAACTGAATTTTCAGGAAAAAAATCCCGGAATTCAGAATATAACTGCGCCGCGAGGGTCTTGTTGTGTGCCATGATAATTGCTGGCCGCCCGGTTTGCATAATAATATTGGCCATCGTGAACGTCTTGCCGGAACCGGTTACTCCGAGCAGAGTTTGCCATGCTTCTCCGTTCTCCAGCCCCTCAACAAGTTTCGCGATCGCAGCGACCTGATCACCTGCGGGTTCGAACTCTGTCTGTAGCTTGAAAGTACTCATTGGATGTCCTGAAGAAAATATTTATTCTGAACCGTTTTTCGTTCTAGATGATAAGGAATAATTGGCGTATTATTCAGTAAATTTTTCGCCCGCAGTATACCAGTGACCGTAGATCAGGAGCAGATAACTTGAGCACCAGCCTCTCAAATCGTGTAAAAAGCATAAAGCCTTCACAAACACTTGCCATAACCGCCCGAGCCAAGGAACTAAGAGCACAGGGACTTGATATTATTGGTCTCGGTGCCGGCGAACCTGACTTCGACACCCCAGAACATATTAAGGATGCAGCAATCCAGGCGATTCGCGATGGATTCACAAAGTATACCGCGGTAGATGGCACACCTTCACTTAAGCAGGCCATTATTGACAAGTTCAAACGCGACAATAATATTGATTACGAAATGAACCAGATTCTGGTCTCTGTGGGTGGCAAGCAATCAAGCTTCAACCTGTTGCAGGCACTGATCAACCCCGGGGATGAAGTTATTATTCCAGCCCCATACTGGGTCTCTTATCCTGACATGACACTGCTAGCTGAAGGTGTACCGGTCATCGTATCTGCCGGAATTGAGCAGGGTTACAAGATAACACCAGAACAATTAGAGGCTGCGATCACCGATCGCACCCGCCTTATATTCATCAATAGTCCATCCAATCCTACAGGTGCCGTCTATAACCACGATGAACTGGCCGCACTGGGCGGCGTATTAATTAAATACCCGAATGTCCTCATCGCAACAGATGACATGTACGAACACATCCTCTGGACTGACGCGCCATTTGTCAACATCGTCAATGCCTGCCCGGAACTCTATGATCGCACTATCGTGTTAAATGGTGTCTCCAAGGCCTATTCAATGACAGGCTGGCGAATCGGATATTGTGGCGGTCCTGCAGACCTGATCGCTGCAATGAAAAAGACGCAATCCCAGAGTACATCAAACCCCTGCTCTATTTCACAGGTCGCTGCCGAAGCGGCATTAAACGGTGACCAGGCCTGCATCACTCCAATGCTGAAGGCCTTCAAGGAGCGTCATGATTTTGTTGTCGACCGCCTAAATGCCATGAATGGCGTCAAATGTTTGCCATCCGATGGCACCTTTTACGCTTTCGCTGATTTTCGTGATGTCATTACCAGTCGAGACGGCATATCTAATGATCTTGAACTGGCAGATTACCTGTTAAATGAAGCTAAAGTTGCATTGGTGCCCGGCTCTGCCTTCGGTGCAGATGGATACATGCGGCTATCCTATGCCACTAGCATGGAAAACCTGGATCAGGCACTGACGCGAATTGAATCGGCGTTGAACTAAATATTTCATGATTAGTTGCTAAATTATGCAGTAAATCTAGTGCAACTGCTTGACCGCCTAAGCGTGTATCAGTAATATTCGCGCTCCACAATTCCCCGATAGCTCAGCTGGTAGAGCAAGTGACTGTTAATCACTGGGTCGGCGGTTCGAGCCCGTCTCGGGGAGCCATATAAATACTTGAAAACATGGACGTTTTCACGTTTTCTTAGTGGGTACGCAAAGCTCTTTAGAGCAAATGTATGCTTTTCTGGTGTAACTTTTTATCACTGGGGAGCATGAGGCGTACTCATTAGGAGAATTATCATGGCTTACATTTCTAAGACCGACAGCAACAAATTCAAAGCAACTATCCGCGAAAATGGCAGGTATGTTGCGTCAAAAACTTTTTCTACAGCAAACCTCGCAAATAAGTGGGCTCGCGGTATAGAAAATGATCAAGAGGCTATCGAGGCATTTAAATTGCCTGGTGCACGTATCAAACTCTCCTCTCTGTGTAGTGACTATCTCGAGCAATACTCAGGTAAAGATCAGTCAGTCACTTTCAAGGTCAATTTCTGGAGCGACAAGCTCGGGACTAAATACCTGATCGACATTACCCGACGAGATATTAAAGCAGCTCTCAAGTCATATCAGGACGGTTGCGCTGTACGTGCAAAGGGTCGCGGTTATGACAAGACAGAGGTAAAGGTCGGACTCGGTAAAAAACGATCACCAGCCAGCCGAAACCGTATGCTTGCCTGTATCTCTGCATTAATGAATTTTGCGAGAGACAGAGACGATATTGACGTTAACCCTGCAAAAGAGATCAGGTCTATCCCTGAGAATAGCAAACGTATTCGTTATCTGTCTGACAGTGAGCGCACTGC
>JASJFV010000142.1:0-4725 GCA_033791885.1 Gammaproteobacteria bacterium
CTTTCGGTATTTCATCGTTACGTTCGCCACCCCTGGTATACATTTGCGCTGATTTTGATCTGGACCCGGGATATGAATGTTTCATTCCTGATATCCGCAATTCTGCTCAGCCTGTATTTTATTCTCGGTTCACGCCTGGAGGAAAAAAAACTCATTGTATTTCATGGTAATCGCTACCGTCTTTACAGGAAATATGTCGCTGCACTGATTCCTCTGCCGTGGCGATTTCTCAGTAAAGAAAAATTAGCAGAAATTGTTGCTGTCGATGATGTCAGGGAGAGTAATTAGTGTCAGGATTAAATCTTTATTCAGGATTGCATCATGTCAGCCTGCTGGTGGCTGATTTGCAGCGAGCATGTGATTTCTATGTCAATATCCTTGGGCTGGAAGAAGATGAAACTCGTCCGGCGATGGCATTCCCCGGTGTTTGGTTGAAGACCGGTCCACAGCAGATCCATCTTCAATGTCTAGATAAAACCGCATCAGGAACGGGTGCGGTACATCCCGGACGCGATGCGCATTTTGCCCTGGCAGTGGTTGATCTAAGTAAAATTGAACTAATCCTGGAACAGGAGGAAATATCTTTCACCCTAAGTAAATCAGGCCGTCGCGCACTGTTCTGTCGTGATCCTGATGGCAATGGCATTGAATTTATTGAGATCTCCTGACAACATGGTATTACAGACAAATGCAAGATTAGTTGCCAATATAAGCAAATAGTAATATACTACTCGTACAACATTTAACGGAGGTTGCTATGAAGAAAGTTTTATCAGTTTCACTGGGTGCGCTGCTGCTGGCGGCATCTTTAAGCGCTAGTGCATTTTGGGGTAATAACGGCTGGGGCAATGGCGGCGGTTACAATGACTGGCCTGTTTTCACCCCTATGTACTGGATGGAAGAGATGTCTGACTCCTGGGATGACGACGACGACTACTACGGCGGTGGTTATGGCCCTGGTTATGGCGCACCTTACGGCGGTGGCTATGGCGCTCCTTACGGCGGTGGTTATGGCGCACCTTACGGCGGTGGTTATGGCGCACCTTACGGTGGCGGTTATGGCGCACCTTACGGTGGCGGTTATGGCGCACCTTACGGTGGCGGTTATGGCGCACCTTACGGTGGCGGTTATGCACCAGCCTATCCGGCTGCTCCAGCTCCAGCACCAGCACCGGTACAGTAAGTTTATAATTTAGAATTTAACATTCTAAAGTTAAAGAAAGGGAGACATTGGTCTTCCTTTTTTTTGTTCAAGCAATGAACAGCTGATGGTTCAGATATGCACTATCAGTAATTCGCGGAGATACTGAATCGACTGATCCTGTTAGCAGAAGTAATTAAGCTTGCGGGTTAATAGCAGGTGTTCCTGCTGGTTTACGGTACAGCAGTGCTGCCAGTGCAGGCAGGACAGTTATGGAAGCTATCATGTTGAGCAGAAACATGAATGTGAGAAGAATCCCCATATCGACCTGGAACTGGAGATCAGAAAATATCCAGGTGAATACCCCGATGCCCAGCGTTAAACCGGTGAAAAGCACTGCGTTCCCGGTCATATTGAGAGTCTGTTCGTAGGCATCACGCAGAGACATGCCTTTATCCAGTTGTTCATGCAATCGATTGAAAATATAGATACCGTAATCGACACCAATACCTACACCCAGGGCAACAACGGGCAGGGTGGATACTTTCAGTCCAATGCCGAGCACGGTCATCAAGGCATAAGCCAGTGCAGAGACCAGACCAAGAGGTAACACAATACACAGTGTTGCTCGTAATGAGCGGAACGTCAGCAGGCAAAGGGTGATAATTGCGCTATAAACGTACAGCAGCATTGGGAACTGGGCAGCATCGACGGCTTCATTGGTTGCAGCCATAACACCGACATTGCCGCTAGCCAGTGTGAAATGGACTGCCTTGTTAGGATTATTGTATTCATAGGTTTTTACCCCATCGATAATCCTCGCGATGGTTTTTGCTTTATGGTCTGCGGTAAATATCAGAACCGGCATAGCGCTGCAATCTTCATTCAGCAAACCGGATGCAGTGTCTACCGGTGATACAGCCTGAACAAGCACTTGCTGATTGCGTGGTAATACCTGCCATTTTGGATTGCCTTCGTTCCAGCCTGCATTGTATAACCTGGCAAGCGTTGACAGGGAAATGACCGATTGCACACCATCTATGTTCTGTATATGCCAGTTAAAACGGTCGATTGTGGACATAATATCGTGATCAATACAGCCATCAGGGCTGGTTTCTGCGATCACCGTCAGTATGTCGACACCGATAGAAAAACGATCAGTGATGATTGCGCTGTCAAGGTTATATCGCGAGTCGCTACGCAACTCAGGCACTCCCTGCTCGAGGTCGCCGATCTCAATATCGGCTCCTTTCCAAAGCCCGAAAACAAGTAATACCAGGCTGACGACTATCGTTGCTGTGGCCAGCGGCTGGCTGGAGAAGGCAGACAGCCGGTACCAGAAATGCTTCAGCCGCTGTGTTCTTGCGATAAGTCGCTTTTGCAATGTCTGGCTTGACTGCGGCAGGTACGAAATCAGGACGGGTAGCAGAAACAGGTTTGTCAGAATAATAACAGCGACTCCGATACTGGCGGTGATGGCCATTTCCTGAATAATTTCTATCTTGATCAGAAGAATGGTCAAAAAGCCTATGGTGTCACTGGCCAGTGCAATACCGCCGGGTATCAGCAGGTGCTGAAAGCTTGCCCTGGCTGCGTCATGGTGAGAAGCACCGGCGTATATTTCAGTGCGCACAGAGTTAATCATCTGTACGCCATGGCTTACCCCGATGGCAAAGACGAGAAAGGGAACCAGGATAGACATGGGATCAATCCCAAATCCCAGGATAGGCAACAGGCCCAGTTGCCAGCTAACAGCCGTTAGTGATGTAAGCAGGGGAAGCAGGGTAAGCCAGGGTGACAGTGAATATATATAAACGAGTATTGCGGTAATGCTAAAGGCAATGGCAAAAAACAGCAGGACATTCTGGGCTCCATCGGTAATATCACCAACCACCTTGGCAAAGCCAATGATGTGAATATTGCTGGTCTCATGTATCTGCCGAATATCTTCAAGGCGTTTTGCCACATCCTGGTAGTTTATACGCTCACCCGTCGTCGGATCTTTTTCCAGCAGACCTGCCGTTATCATCGCGCCGCTGAAGTCGTTGGCAACCAGCCTGCCTACCTGTCCTGATTTGATTATGTTCTTTCTTACTCGGGTGAGGTCATCAGCAGTACCCTGGAAGTCAGCGGGAATGACATTGCCGCCAGCGAAACCGTCTTCGACAATTTCTATGAATCGTACATTGGGAGTGAAAAGGGATTTCACCTGGGCACGGTCGACACCGGGAATAAAGAACACTTCATCGGTGATATTTTTTAATGTATCGAAAAATTCTGGCGTAAAGATGTCACCTTCTTCCACAGTAATCGCGATCAGTATACGATTTGCACCACCAAACGCTGACTGGTATTTGACGAAGGTTTTCATGTAGGGGTGTTCAAGTGGCAGGAGTTTATTAAAGCCGGCATCAACTTTAAGTGCGGTAGCACTCCATAACATGAAAAGAGTCGCGAGTATAAAAAACGATATTACCAGGGGCCTGTAGCCGAAAATAAACTTGCTAATAGCGCTGACAATCCTGGTCTTACTGCTCACTTTGATTACCTGTGACTATTATGCTGATGCCCGCACTCCCGCTCATTACCAATTGGCCTTCAGCTGTTTCGGTTATAGCTGTTAGTGTCTTCCGGTCTTCACGTGTTTTAAGTGTAAAGTTAAACCCTTTATCCAGACTTGTCAGTATATTGCCGCCCAGTCCAACAATAATGATATTTCCATTCCTTTGAACAATGGCATCCATCAATGATGCTTCGGTAGTGGTTTCAATGCTTTGCCAGCTTGTTCCTTTGTTGTCTGAGCGATATAAATTTCCCCGTAGACCATAGAGCAGCAGGCTGTCATCATTGATAGCGGTTATGCCAAAAAATGATCCGCTATAGGGCGAGGGAAGTTCTGACCAGCTATAACCACCATCTGCAGATTGATATAAATGTCCCTGTTCCGCAGCGATGAATAAATCATTTGTGCTGAGAGCAGTAATGGCATTGAGGTGAAAGTCATCATCGCTGATTTGTCTTTTGTCCCAACTTATACCTCCATTATCTGTTGACAAGAACAGGCCATAGGCACCAATGGCAAAGCCGTTGTAGTGATCTTTGAACCAGACATCGAGTAAGGGGTCATCGTACTGCTTGTCTTTATGTTGAAGTGTCCAGCTGTCTCCACCATCATTTGTATATAAAATGACGGCATCGTGACCTACGGCCCAGCCATTTTTTTCATCGGGAAAATATACTGCGGTTAACTGGCTGTGAGTCGGCACCTGTTTCTGTTTCCAGCTCTGGCCATGATCATCAGACACCAGTATATGTCCTCTCTCGCCGACAGTGACGAGGCGGCCGTCGGCGCGAGTGACGTCAAGAAGCAGTGAGTTGCGGGCTAGCCTTGCCAGTTCAGACTGCTCACCTGCGAGAGTGGGACTAACGCATAGCAGTGAGGCAATTACTAAGGCTGCAGGTATTAAACCCGTTCGGGTCCGGAAAGAACAATACACTGGATATGCCCGCTGGCTAAACCCTGCCCCTGTTAGCGGAGACCTTCACGGCGCAGCGCAGCCGGTGTGAAGTCTTTAGTTGTCCTA
>JASJFV010000143.1:0-3506 GCA_033791885.1 Gammaproteobacteria bacterium
GATTATATTCTGATAGATGTTTTTTTTCTGATGCAATTCTTCAGGCAATACCAGCGTAATTTGTCCATGCATGCATCCTATATCTAAAAACAGCTAAAAACCCTACATTTACCACTTATCTGCCGAAAAAATGCACCTGTCAGGGTAATCTTTACTGATTCCGTTCAGGTTCTATAGTTCAGGATGAGGGTAATAAACAGGTACAGAAGATTCCTGGGTAGGCAAAAAAGTGAGAACACGATGAAAACAATCATTGAACCCGCACTTGACAGCGTTGCAGGCAATATTGAAATTGCCATTTTCATGGCTACAGAGATAGAGGATGCCCTGAAGGATATTTATCGCAATAATGACCAGCGTGTTTTGCAGAAATTATTACAGCTGCACACTGATAGGAATCGCGGTCTGCTGTTGTAACATCGACACCGGGTCGAGCCAGTCCCGCTTCACATCATCACTACATCGTATTCGTCCTGCATATAAAGTGATTCGACCTGCAATTCAATTTTTGCATTAATGAATTCCTGCAGATTGGCAAGGCTCACCTGTTCCTCATTCAACAACATTTCAATCACCTTTTCTGAAGCAAGAATTCGATAGCTGACAGATTCATACTCCCTGGAATCACGCATGATCTCGCGAAAGATATCGTAACAGATGGTCTGCGCTGACTTTACGACTGCTTTACCGTGACATACCGGGCACACTTCACACAGGATATGCTCAAGGCTTTCTCTTGTTCGCTTGCGTGTTACTTCCAGTAAACCCAGTGATGTCATTTCAGTGATATAGTTTTTTGCGCGATCTTTGGAAAGTCCACGTTTCAGCGCTCGCAAAACCTGCCGTTGGTGCTCAACTTCAATCATATCTATAAAATCGATGATGATGATGCCGCCGATATTTCGAAGTCGCAGTTGCCTGGCTATTGCCTGAGCCGCTTCAAGGTTTGTCTTAAACAGTGTCTCTTCCTGATTTCTATGGCCGACAAAAGCACCCGTATTGACGTCAATTGTGATCATTGCTTCGGTCTGATCAATCACTATGTGTCCGCCGGATTTAAGAGGGACTTCCCGGCTCAGGGCCTTTTCAATTTCATCTTCTATTGAATAGAGATCAAAGATAGGACGTTCTCCAGGATAATATTCAACTCTATCGGCCAATTCAGGCAAAAATTCTGCAGCCAGTTCACTGGCTAATTTCCAGGTCTCACGTGAGTCGATACGTACTTTCTCAATATTATCCCGCACCATGTCACGCACGGTACGGATCGCAAGCGGCAGGTCACTATAGATCACATCGCCCGCTTCACTACCTTCCCGCTTTATATTTAAACGCTGCCAGATCTTCTTAAGAATTGCGATATCCGAGCGTATTTCCTCTTCCGATGCCATTTCGGCAATGGTGCGAATAATATATCCACCTTCGCCTTCCTCAATCTGGCTTTTTACCAGGTCTTTTAAACGGTTACGCTCGCTCTCCCGCTCAATTCTCTGTGATACACCTAAATGAGATGAAAAAGGCAGGAAAACCAGGTTTCTGGCGGGGATGGCAATTTGTGTAGTTAGCCTGGCACCCTTACTGCCAAGAGGGTCCTTGATAACCTGTACGACAAGTTTCTGACCATCGTGCAATTTTCGCGAGATACAATCATCTTCCTTAATACTTGTTGGCGTAACGTTCAAAGCATTCGGGTGAATGTCAGAGGTATGCAGGAATGCTGTACGCTCCAGCCCAATATCGATGAATGCCGCTTGCATACCAGGCAGGATACGAACAACTTTTCCAACATAGACATTACTGATGATTCCACGTGCGGCATTTCTTTCGATATGAATTTCCTGCAGCAAACCGTTCTCAACCAACGCGACACGTGTTTCCTGCGGGGTGACATTGATGAGTATTTCCTGTGACATTTATTGGCCCTTGTTTATCTATTTGCTGTCTGAAACGACGTTGCCAGACCACTCCTTGCGACTGCTACCGAGTACACCATTTGATTTACATCGCAACTGTTAATACAGGCTTTTCATTCAGACGTCGTTTTCTTTGTGCCTACTTTGCAGCAATTCAGACAGTTCGTACAGTGGTAAACCAACCACCCCGGTATAACTGCCCTGCAAATGCGTTATAAATCGGGCTGCATAGCCCTGGATGGCATAAGCCCCGGCCTTGTCGACAGGTTCACCACTTTCCCAGTAACGCTTAATTTCATCAAGACCGAGCGCTTTAAACGATACAACACTTTGACTCAGGCACTGGCTTTCATGCTTACCATCAAACAGGCAAATCGCGGTCAGGACCCTGTGAGAAATACCCGACAGGCGTCGTAGCATTGCAATACCATCATCTCGATCTGCGGGTTTGCCAAGTATTTCTCCATCAATGGCAATGCAGGTATCAGCACCCAATACCGGAGCGAGCATTGCCGACCGGTCTGTTATGTCAGAGGATATCAGGTAATGGCCGGCAATGGCTTTGTCACGAGCAAGGCGGCAGACATAGTGTTCTGGTGTTTCTGCAACTTGTTGAGATTCATCAACATCGAGTCCACTGACGACCTCGAATCTTATTCCTATCTGCTTCAGTAGTTCGCGACGACGGGGTGATGAAGATGCCAGGTACAGGTCAATCTCAGCATTGCCAGACCCTGTCATGCTATTCCCCGCGGTGGTAGGGCAGGTTTGCAATAATGCTCCAGGCACGATAAAGCTGTTCGGCAAGCACAACTCGCACCAGCGGATGGGCAAGCGTCATCTTTGATAAAGACCAGCATTCGTCAGCACGATCCAGGCAGGACTGGGAGAGTCCCTCCGGCCCACCAACAAGAAGCACTACATCCTGCCCGCCTGCCAGCCATTTTTCCATGCCCGTTGCCAGCTGCTCAGTGCTTTTCTCTCTGCCGCTGCGTTCAAGTGCAATCACTCGTGAGCCTGCCGGGATTGCCTCCAGCAAACGCTCCCCTTCCTCTCGATTGATGCGAGCTACATCTGCACTTTTGCTGCGTTTACCTGCATTAATTTCGATCAGTTTGAGTGAGCAATGACGTGGCATGCGTCGGGCATATTCATTGTAGGCGTCATCTACCCATTGCGGCATACGTCGACCGACGGCGATTAGATAGATCTGCATACAGGAACCTCAGGCTTAGTTTTCAGCTTTCCCTGTTTTTCTCGACAATCTGGCGCAGCTCTTCACCCCACAGCTTGTCCAGATCGTAAAACACTCTGGCATCCTTCTGCATGATATGCACGATGGCATCATTTAAGTCTACCAGTACCCAATCAGCTTCTTCCTGCCCTTCTACACCCAGCGGGCGGTGGCCGTGGTCCTTCATGTAATCAACCAGCTTTTCCGCGATAGCAATGACGTGGCGGGATGATGTGCCGGTTGCCAGAATCATGTAGTCCGTTACATTGGTAAGCCCTGTTACATCCATCAGCTTGATATCCTGAGCCTTGGCTTCTTCCAGCCCTGCTAGAGCGGTATCACGTACCTGCTCGGTTGTC
>JASJFV010000144.1:0-10456 GCA_033791885.1 Gammaproteobacteria bacterium
AATGTCGGACAGCATGCTGCCATCCAGCCGAATACTGCGATTGTCTACCAGTCCCCTGAAACCATCCAGGAAACCGATTATCTGCATATCGTAGTGACCTTGTGCTGCTTTACCCACGCCACGGATTGCCGCATTGAGTCCTGGGCTGTCGCCACCAGCAGTAAGAATGCCTATATGCTTTGCCATGTTGAAAATCCTGTGTGGTTAGTTGTAATCGGTATGAATTTAAGTGATACCAATCTATTATGCAATAACATATATCAAGTAAAATAAAGTCAATAGAAATATTTCTGGACAGAGTAAAAACTAACGACTCGAATAACAAAGCAATCGGTTTTTACTCTGATCCAAATTATTACAGTTGGTTATGAGTTGTGCTCGCTGTTAACATTGACCTATGAATAGTTCAGAGCGACTAATTAGAGAAGAGATAATTAAAACTGCGGGCATGCTCCATCATAAAAATATGTTGGCGGCATGTGATGGCAACATAAGTTATCGCTGTGATGATAACACCATTCTGATCACACCTTCAGGAAAGCCCAAGTTTCTTTTAGAAGAGAAAGATATTGCGGTTATCGATATTAATGGCAAGGTGATTAAGGGAAAGCCCAGTAGTGAAATGTTGATGCACCTTGAGGTTTACAAGATGAGGGCGGAGGCTAAAGCAGTTATTCATGCCCATCCGCCAACGGCAGTTGCCTATAGCATCGCTCATCCTGACGCAGAGGAAATACCCGGTAAAAGTTTTTCTGAACTGATCCTGGCCGTTGGTAAACTCCCCATCGTCCCTTTCCAGATGCCGGCAAGCCTGGAAATGGGAACGGCGCTACATCCATATATTAAAAATTCTAAAGTAATGGTGCTGGCTCGTCATGGCGCAATCAGTTTTGGCGAGGATCTTGTCGAGGGTTATAACGGAATGGAAAGGCTGGAGCATTCCTGTGAGATTTTACTTAAGGCGAAAAGCTTTGGTGCAGTTACAGAACTTGATGATCAGACTATCGATCAGCTTTATTCATTGAGAAAAAAGATTGGAGATAAAACCCTATGAAAGATCTGGACTCCCTGGGTATCCGTTTTAAAGACGGAGAACTCTATATACTCGACCAGCAGCTTTTGCCTCATAACGAAGACCTGATCCTGGTTAAGGATGTGAATCACATGGTGGATATTATCCAGATGCTGAAGGTAAGAGGTGCGCCTGCTATAGGTATTTCAGCCGGGCTTGCCCTGGCTAAATTCTCAAAAGGCATCGATGCGCGAGATAAAGTTCGGGAGATGGCGCTTACACTGCGTGCGTCACGCCCTACAGCCGTTAATCTAATGGTGGTTATTGATCGAATGCTTGTGCATTTAGAGAAGGAAAACTTTCATCAGCTTTTTGAAGAGGAAGCGGTTAAGGCCTTCGAAGAGGATGTAGTGCTCTGTGACAGGATGGCTGAATACGGCGCTGAGTTAGTTCAGGATGGTGATGGTATTCTTACTCATTGTAATACCGGAAGGCTGGTTACCGCAGGCGTAGGAACGGCACTTGGGGTGATATTTAAAGCCCATGAGCAGGGTAAAAAAATTCATGTTTATGTCGATGAGACCAGACCGTTATTACAGGGAGGGCGCCTGACTGCGTGGGAACTGGAACAGGCGGGAATTCCCTATTCAATTATCACTGACAATATGGCGGCCCATATGATGAAAACCGGAAAAATTCAAAAGATCTTTATTGGTTCTGATCGGGTGGCACTCAATGGCGACTTCGCCAATAAGATTGGTACCTACTCACTCTCAGTGCTTGCTAAATACCATAATATTCCTTTTTATCCTGTAGCCCCTTACACCACAATCGATTTTGAATGTGAATCTGGAGATGGCATTCCCATTGAAGAACGTGAAGCCTATGAAGTGCGTGGTGTTCACGGTAGTTTTGGCGATGTGTGCTGGGCGCCAGCGAACGCCCCTGTTCTTAATCCGGCGTTTGATGTTTCTCCGGTTGACAATGTAACAGCTTTTATCTGTGATAAGGGCGTTTTTACCCAGGCAATGTTAAAAAACGGTGCGCTTAAAAATTTATGAATAATCAATGGAGTCATAATCAATGGTGTAGACTCCATTGATTATATATCCGTCTCCTATAATGCACATGATCGTTAGTTCTATTTATATATTTATATCGGCTTCGAGGAATCGCCGCAGCGGGTAGCACGCATTTGGCCACTTCGAATAAAACAGAACCGGTTGCTTCTTCTTACACGGTATCGATTGACGCTGTGCTGAGTGAACTGCAAGCCACATCCCATGGCTTGCTTCACCAGGAGGCTGCAGAGCGTATAAAGCAATACGGTTACAATACCCTGCCTAAAGCGAAATTGCCGGGCCTTGCTGTAGTATTCCTGCATCAGTTCAAAAGCCCGCTAATCTATGTGCTTGTTGCAGCAGCTGTATTATCCATCGCGATTGAAGAATGGTCTGATGCGGGGTTCATTACTGCCGTTCTAATTATTAATGCTGTTATCGGTACCGTTCAGGAATTTTCCGCACAACGTGCAGCGTTAGCATTACAGCAGCTTGTCCGTACAAAATGCCGTGTCCTGCGCGAAGGCGAAAGCTATGAGATAAACGCCGAGGAACTCGTGCCGGGCGATATCGTACTTGTTGAATCCGGAGACAAGGTGCCCGCGGATCTACGCCTGTTTGTCGACCATGACCTGGAGGTCGATGAGTCGCTGCTGACCGGCGAGTCGCTGCCAGTACTGAAAGACAGTGAAGCAGTATTAACAGAAGATACTGTTCTCGGCGATCGCCTTAATATGCTCTATACCGGAACACTGGTAAGCCGCGGCCGTGCCCGAGGTGTTGTCGTGAATACTGCACTCGATACCGAACTTGGCCGTATCGCAGCAGATGTTCTCTACAAGCTTCCGCCGAAAGCACCGTTACAGGTACGAATGGACAGGTTTACACACCGGGTGGCTATCATGGTTGGCCTGGCCGCCCTGGCCATGTTCTCGGTAGCGGTGTTACGCGGTACACCTGTTGGCGAAGTGTTTTTACTGGCGGTAGCACTCGCGGTATCCGTTATTCCTGAAGGCCTGCCGGTAGCACTGACCGTGGCACTGGCTATCGGTATGCGCAGGATGGCCAGACGAAATGTAATCGTTCGCCGGCTGCTGGCTGTAGAAGCACTGGGCTCCTGCACTTTCATTGCCACCGACAAAACCGGCACGCTTACGGTTAACCAGCTCACTGCACGCAGCATCGTATTCCCGAACAGTGATATCTGCGAGATTACCGGCGAAGGCATAATACCGGAAGGCGAAATTATAATGCCGCGCGGAACCGCCTCTGCTGACGAGGTGGCCTTGCTGCAGCGCTTATGCCGGGTAGCCGTACTGACGAATGAAGGTTTTCTTGGCCGTACTGAATCAGGCTGGTCACACTACGGTGATGCCGTCGATGTGGCGTTTTTAGCCATGGCGCACAAGGCCGGTGTCATCCGCGCCGAAATGACAAGCTATTTCCCTGAGATCACCAGCATCCCCTATGAGTCCGAGCGCCAGTTTTCAGCCAGTCTGAACAGTGTAGATGGTGGTCAGTGTGCTTTTGTCAAAGGCGCCCTGGAGCGACTGCTGCCGATGTGTGAAGCCATGGCAATGCCAGGTGAGGATGTTGCTATTGATCCGGCTTTGATCGAGCTACAGGCGGTCACACTGGCCAGCCAGGGTTGTCGTGTACTGGCACTGGCTGCCGGTGAAATCGACCTCGATCCTGATGAGATTTATTCAGATAAACACCTTCGCGGACTGACCCTGATTGGCCTGGTCGGCATAATCGACCCGTTACGCGCAGAAGCAAAGCATGCTGTTGCATGCTGCCGACAGGCCGGCATCGAAGTGGCCATGGTCACTGGTGACCACCCGGCAACCGCTTTTGCTATCGCGAAAGAACTGGAGATGGTGACAGATGAAAACCAGCTGGTCACCGGCCCCGAATTACTGCATGCATCTGACAACGCGGCAATAGACCAGATCACAAAGACTGCCCGGGTGTACGCCCGGGTAGGGCCGCATCAAAAACTGGATATCGTGCAGTCGCTGCAGCGTAACGGCCATTTTGTCGCAGTCAGTGGTGACTGTGCCAACGACGCACCTGCACTGCGTGCGGCCCAGGTCGGCGTAGCCATGGGCAAGAGCGGTACCGATGTCGCTCGTGAAACCGCTGACCTTATCATTACCGATGATAATTTTAATTCTATCGTCTCCGGTGTTGAGGAAGGACGTGTTGCCTATGCCAATGTGCGCAAGGTTATTTTTCTGCTGATCTCCACCGGTGCCGCTGAGCTCGTGCTGTTTACCCTCGCTCTGCTCACCGGCATGCCTTTGCCGCTGGTCGCGGTACAGCTGCTCTGGCTAAACCTGGTAACAAACGGTATCCAGGATGTTGCGCTGGCATTTGAGCCCGGCGAAGGTGACGAGTTACGCCGTCCGCCAAGAGCACCGGGAGAGTCCATCTTCAACCGCCTGATGATCGAGCGCGTTATAATCTCGGCACTGGTTATTGGCACCGTTGCCTTTTTAGTTTTCCAGTGGCTTATTGCACGAGGCTTTACCGTCGATGAAGCACGCAATGGAACCCTGCTGCTGATGGTATTGTTCGAAAACGTCCATGTGTTTAACTGCCGCTCTGAAACGCGCTCTGTATTTCGCCATAACCCGCTGCGCAATCCGATACTGTTATTTGGCACTGCGATCGCACAGCTGGTACACATAGCTGCCATGTATACACCATGGCTCAGTGATGTATTAGAAATTCAGCCTGTATCACCGCAGCACTGGCTGGAACTTCTTGCACTGGCACTCTCGATACTGGCAGTAATGGAACTGCACAAAATTATTCGCCGCAATTTGTTAATTAAAGGTGATAGGGATAATAGGGGGCAGTGAGAAATTTGGCACATCATGGCATGACTGCAAGAACAAAGTGAGAAAGTGGATTTAAAAAACTGCCATAACAGGAACGTCAACACTGACAGCCAATAGCTGCGGCCTGGAAACCAGGCCTCCGCCTTTGTATGCCGGTTAAGTAAACGTTATTAAATGACTAAAAAGGTTCGATTGTGGAAAAAATGACAGGTAAAAAATTTATGATTACCGGTATGGCCATTGAAATTGTTTCTGATGATGGTGAAAGATGGGAAACTCGTAATATCACCACGAATGAAACTGTATTCATTAACAAATTAGTCCTTCATAATGCTATTAAGCTTGGTAAGGCAGAAGAAATATCACAATTTGATGAT
This sequence comes from Gammaproteobacteria bacterium, assembly GCA_033791885.1. GTDB lineage: Bacteria > Pseudomonadota > Gammaproteobacteria > BMS3Bbin11 > BMS3Bbin11 > BMS3Bbin11. The sequence goes on from JASJFV010000144.1 coordinate 5,297, forward strand.
AAAGAGTAAGTGAGTAAAATGGGGTGAGCCACGGTTTTCGTAGTCATATAACCAGGTTTCCTCTACACGAATGGTCCATAGGAATTGATATAAGTATAAGAGAAGTATATGAAAAGAAGATGCAGACACAGCTTGATGAGTGGAAAACCAGGCTTGCGGTATTCAAGGAAAAAGCCGATCAGGAAGAAACTAATCTGCAGCTGAATACTACACGTTAATCGATAAAATTAAACTGGAGCTGGAAACTGCCCATAAAAAACTTCAGCTACTAAAACAGGCTGGTGATGAAACATGGGAAGAGCTCAAGGCTGATGTTGAAACTACATGGGACGCGCTAGAAGAATTGATTAGATCATTAACATTACCTTGAAGGATATTTTTTGATGTTAGCAAATTTTGATCAACCCATTTAACTATTAAATGCGTGAATTATATTTATGATAGAAACCTGGAAGGATGCAGTTCACCGGCAAAGAATTGCACTCGCTGAACGCCTGTCTCAACCATTGGAAAATCTTGCTGCCAAATGTGAACCGGTATTTGGTGATCGCGAAAAGCTGAACAAGGTATTGATCGATGATTTTTCTACCGTGCCTAACGGATTATTCATGTACGTACTGGACACCAACGGTGTGCAGATTTCTGATAATGTGAGTGCCGATGTCCTGATCAAGGAACACTATGGACGTGACCGTTCTTCACGGCCGTACATGCGTGAAGCGGTGCCTTCCTGGGGGTTTTTATTATCTGAAGCATACCTTAGCTTGCGTGCTAACCGTCCATCTATTACTGCTCTGCAAGTGGTGCGATGTAGTGACCAGGTACTGGGTTACCTGGGCGTAGATTTTGACCTGCGTGACCTGCCGGTAACTGCAGAGCTCTATGAAGAATCAGGAGAGTGGCGGCAGATCAAGGGTGATCCAGCTATTCGCAGTGGTGTTTTTCTGCAGCATCGAATCGAAAGCCCGATGGACAAAAATATTGATGTGGCCTGTGCCATCATCGAAGAACTGATTACTGAGCGCGGTATGTTTCAGGCGGTTATCCATTTTTCCAGTAGTAGGGCGACTGCGTGGTTTATGGCTGATCCATACCGGTATCGCATGCTCGATGCAGATGCGCTTGGCCATCCTGATGTTTGTCTGCTCTATCGGGCACATGCTTATCCTTATGATGCCCTGATTCCTCGCGATCGGATTACTTCGATTATGAAAGCGATGAAGAAGCTGCGCCTGACTGACGAAACCTTTTATCTGCGTTCTGCCTCGATCAACATTTTTAACGGCATGATCAGCCTGACATTTTCCTGTGATGGTTCGCATTACATGTCATGGCAGGAGTTTCTGGATAAGGATGAATCATTCTGGTTTGGTGCCGCCAGTAGCTGATAACTTAAAAACGAATAATAGGGGATCAGATCCCTTTAATCCGTGTAGCGTATTCTCAGATTTCTTGTGACGACGAAAACAAAACCAGTCTCGTCATCTCGTTCAAAGTGAAGACCTCAGCCGCGCCTTCCGTTGCAGTCATGTAGTCCTGCAGGTGCTGCGCATTCATATGCGTCTGCCACAGTTCACGGGATTCCCAGTTCTCGTAAAGCATAAAGTGGGCTGGGTTTTCATTGTCCTGATGCAGGTCATATTGCAGGCAACCCTCTTCAGCACGGGTGATATCGATCAGCTTTTTGAACTCAGCCTTTACCAGATTAATCTTGTCTTCGTTGGCGGTAATATTAGCGACAATAGTTTACTTAGCCATGTTCATCTCCGTCATTAGTCAAATTCAGTTCGCCTGGCGATAGCCAGAGATGGATTAAGCGAATCCTTACGCATCCTCCTTAAATTATGTCCCCTTTTTAATTTATTCACCTATTATTGATATACGGCCATTTAGATGAAGCCTCTTGTTTAGGAGATTATTTTGACTCAACTTCAATCTGACGAAAATATTAATTCTGATATTAATAAAATCAACACTAAAAGTTTTGCTAATTTCTGGATGGGTATATTTTTCCTTATATCTTCAGTCTCACTACTCATCCTCATGATGATGTTTATTTTTGTTTGGCAACCGATCTGGACTGAAGGTTTTAAGGACTTTCACACTATTAGTAATGCTATAGACAAGCTCGATAAAACAGCAAAACCTGCGTCAGAGGCAATTCCACTAATGCTTGTGCAAATGAATCAAATAAATCAACACATGTATCAAATGAATACGGCTATGCATGAGATGAAAAGTATGAGCAACACCATGCATGAAATGCAAAACACAATGGAAGGTATGAGTGAGTCGGTAGGCAATATGGAAGAGATGACGCCCGAGATAAAAAGGATGACGACGGTCTTGTTAACCGAAATGCCGCGATTGAGCTATACCATAGGCCGGGTAAATAACAAAATGCCTAATATGGGTTTCATGCCTTTTAAGTAAAGAAAAAAATAAAGAATTAAAAGAATTAAAGGAGCCACCCCCATCTACGCAGCTAAAGTCGCTTTGATAGTATGCATAACCTCTTCGGTTTTTTGTGCATTGAGTGTATCGGGATGGGGTGCGGAAAACTGACCCACATCACTGTTATCGCCACTATTATCACCACTATCGGGTTATTTCAGCCAATACCGCCTCGATAGCCTGTACAACTCTGTTGGATTTTTGTGTATCAAGCGCATCGGGATGGGGCGAAGCAAAAGATTCTATATCGTTCTCGAAGTATTTTCCGGATGCTGTCGCAAATTCATCAGACAGTGCAGCGCGAATAAGTATGTCTGTACCTATATGGATATCTTTCCCTGCCATACCAAAGCCTTCTTTCACCATCTTGGTTGCGAGTAACGATCCTGTATTAACCGTGATAAACACTGGCCCTTCATTCTTGAGTGTATGAGCCATATTGTTAGACCACATGGTTATAGCAAGCTTGCTCTGCGCATAAGCTGACATATCATCGAGTCTGGTTTTTCCTGCCAGTGCATCTACATCGACCGGCGCCTGGGCTGCGGAAGACAGGTTGATCACCCGCCCGGATGAGCCTAGCAATGGCAAAAGCTTTTGCGTCAGCAGATAAGGTGCAATGGTGTTGACCACAAAGCGTACATCAAGCCTATCTTGCGTGATGGGATCGGGTGTTTTATAGATACCCGCGTTGTTTATTAACACATCGATACTGTCATGTTTTTCAGCAACAACTTTTGCAAGCGCCTCTACATCGGCCAGGCGTGATAGATCAGCCAGGTAGCTTTCAACGGTCCCGCCATCTGTTAACGCGGAAACAGCTTTCTCCGCATCCGCCAGTTTTTCTGAATTACGACCATGCAGCAAAACATGATGACCTTGCGAGGCCAGCATCTTTGCTGTTTCCAGGCCAAGGCCATCGGTGGAACCGGTTATAAGAATGGTTTTGCGCATGATGTTTCACCTCTTATTTATTAAAAGCCTGTTGTAGAGAAGTCAGGACCAGAAAAGTCAGATCCGGAAAAATCAGACATTAGCTCTTCTGCCAGACGTTTCATTGTTGTTTCGATATCTGCCCGGTTAAAGCGCAGGTTCAGTGCAACATGGTTTACGCCGATGTCTTCCAGTGATTTCAGATACGCTCGAAGATGGTTTACTCCCGAGCGAAATCCTAAGTGGATCGGCTGCGGCGTTGCATCAGGATCGTCAACCAGGTCAACATAAAGCGACTGCACCGCCGGCCTGGCAGGGCCACCTACAGCTTTTACTCGCGCACGCCAGTCGTTAATCATTCTTTCCTGCACTTCGATACCACGTGGATAGGTTATCCAGCCTTCGCCGTTGGCCGCGATCCAGTCCGGGTCCTGCTGACTACCGCCGGTAATTAGCATTGGAATTTTGCCAGACGTTGGTTTGGGCAGCATATCCATACCACCATAAGGATTACCGTAAGTATTCTCGAAGGCTGGCGCGTCTTCCCACATACGATTGATGTATTCAAAACTAGCACGAAAACGATCTCCACGATCATCGAAGGACATGTTGAGCGCCGGATATTCTTCTGGGCGGTCGCCCGAGGCGACACCCATGATGAATCGTCCGCCCGATAGCACATCAACACTTGCGGCAGACTTGGCAACGTGTGCTGGATGACGCAATGGTAATACAATACTGGCAACGCCCAGTGCTATGCGCTCAGTCTGGGCAGCCAACACACCCAGGTAGACGAACGGATCAAATATCTGCCCTGCATCACCAAATGATGGCACGTTGAACGGTACGTCTCGTAACCAGACGGCAGCAAACCCAAGTTCTTCCGCTAGTCGAACACGCTCGACATGGTGAGTCATGGTAGGCACGGGATCAGATGTATAAGACTCCAGTGGCACTACCAGACCGAGACTTAATCGGTTCGGGCGAAACGTACTGTTATATCCCTGATTAACAGGCTGAAATTCTCCACTATCAACCGAGTTATCTGTATGCTTCAACATTGTTTTCACTTCTGTTCCAATATTATTGTGCAAATCGGGTACGGCTACTTCCTGGGCTGTGCCGGAATGAGGTCGTACTTACCATCCGTGAGCACATAGATGATGCTCACTACTCCCGCTTTAGATGAGACCTGGTGCACCGACTCTCCCTTCGAGCTGAAATAACGGCCCGGTTCCAAAGTCGTAATGTCTGTTTCACTCACCTGGTGCTGTGGTTGACCTTTGTATACTACAGCTTGGAAGGTTGTGCCCTGGCTTTGTATTTTTCCTTTTTCTGTTTGTAATAACCATTAATTTAGCCGTATTCGTTTTCTCTATTAGCAAGATTCGTTCGTTCAAAATCCTTCCAGGACAATCTTCCCGATTGCTTTACCCGATTCCAGTTCCTCGTGCGCAGCCTTCAGGTTTTCGGCATTGATGGTACCGAGGTTTTTACCGGAGGTGGTCTGGATATAACCCTGATCGACCAGGTCTGCTACGCGGCTCAGCAGTTTGCTCTGCTCATCCATATCAGCAGCGTTGAACATGGAGCGTGCAAACATAAACTCGATGTGTAGCGACTGGCTTTTTAACTTCAGCTTCATCACATCCAGTGGCTGGCCAGGGTCGTCAATCATGGCGATCTTGCCGAAAGTCGCCAGTAACTCCGTATAAGTCTCGAAATAAGATCCGGTACCGTTCAGGCTGGCAATATGGGTTACCTGACCGATAC
>JASJFV010000145.1:0-4578 GCA_033791885.1 Gammaproteobacteria bacterium
CATGCTGGTCTCACTAACGGCAACCGCAGCGACAGAATTTGATCAGCCCGGCGACGGACCCTTCTTTGGTGAAACGGCTAACGGTCAGTGGCTGATCGGCGGTAAATATGCAGAGATGCTTAACCGAGATGATGGTCTCGAGTCTTCCAATAACGCCGGTATTATACTTGGATACGAATTCAATCGCCCTGTCTGGAAAGGAAAAGCCGCTTTCGAGTTTCAGTATTTGCCCAGTTCATCGGATGGAGATGTGAACGGTGCCGGTGACAGTGACCCTAGTATCTACCCACAAGGTGGCGTGTGGGAAAATCCACTGTACAGTGGCTATGTTGCCTATCGTACTCCAGGTTCTGTTCTCTATGGCAAGGCTAAAGTGGGTATTGTTGCATCACGCTTCAAAATTTCACTTAATGATGGCTCCGTAGTTCAGGAAAATAAAACCCAAATTGGGTATGGCCTGGGACTAGGTGTGCATATCGGCAGGCATTTTGATCTGGAACTTGAATACGAAGGCAATCAGGGTAAATCGCAGCTCTATGACTTTGGCATTAATGCGATTGTAAAACTACCTTAAGTAGCTCACACGAATTCACAATTTTGTAGCCAGCTGCCTTTTAGGCGCTGGCTTCTTTTTTGCCATTTAATACTGGCCAGAAAGGGGCAATGACAGGATTTAATTGCATGGAAGCATCCCGCAAGGCCTGTTCGACCACATTTGCCTCAGGTGCAGAAGCAAAAACAAAACCCAGATAACTTGCACCTTCCGGCAGTGGGTAAACCTTGTGGCCCTCTCGTAAGCTGATCTCAATTTCATCAATGAAGGGTACCTGTTCCGCTTTCATTACTCCTTCTACCCTGCGCAGCACCCCTTCTTTTCTAACCGGCAGCATAAGTACACCAGCGGCGCCAGGATTTATCTGTATCGGCAAATGCTGGCCAATTGCATTAGCGAGCACCAGTTGCTCCAGTGTGTAACCAGTGCCGAAGGTCAGCAAACGGCTGCAAAGTCCGCCAATGGTCCTCGCGGCCAACTCAATTAACCATGCACCGTCCTCATTGAGTCTACACTCAGCATGCACAGGCCCGGAAATCAGTCCGTAAGCCTTACAGGAATTTTGCACCGTATCTACTATTAAATTCCGTTCACTATGCGTAATCCTGGCAGGTGAGACATAGTATGTTTCTTCAAAATACGGGCCATCCAGTGGATCCGGTTTATCAAAAATCGCCAATACTTCGAGACGCTCATCGTTCAACATAGCCTCAACTGCAAATTCTCTTCCAGAGATGAACTGTTCAATTAACAGATGCGATTTTTCATATAAATCATGCTCTTGCATGATTATCTTAAGACTTCGCTGAATTGCTAGTGAAAGGTCATTGCTGGAGTCGGCTCGAATAACCCCCCTGCTTCCTGATAAAGCCAGAGGCTTTACGACACAGGGAAAGTCAAACTGAGGATCCTCAACCGGCTGGTTAATAGCAGCTTCGATAACCGTAAATTCGGGCACCTGGATTCCTGCCTGTTGCAGGCTGAGGCGAGATAAGTCCTTTCGCCTGGCTATTCGAACTGAAGAAGGATTATTTTGCTGCAGACCTGTCTTTTCTGCGAGTTTTGCAGCAAGTTCCAGTGTACTGTCATCGGTACCAACAATAGCATCGTATTGCTGTTGCCGGGCTAACTGCAGGAGTATGGCGAGCGCTGCCTCCTGGTCTTGAAGAGGAACGTCAACACCGGCTGAATGAGGTGAGGAAATTGCCCATTCACCCTGGGAAGCAAGATTGACTTCCACGCCAAGAGAATGGGCCGCCCGAACATATGGCTGGATGCGATAACTTTCAGGCGGCGATACAAGTAGTACGCGGTGTTTCACCGCTGTTCGCTTGATGATGTTGAACTAGTTTTAGCCGCCGCAACCACCCGCACCGCAGCCACCGCCACCGCCACCACAGGCACCTGAACCACCAACAGACTGAAACACATTGTTGAAGATAAAACTTGCTCCAGTGGGTCCTTCGCGGTAATCAATCTCACAACCCTGCAAATATCCGAGTGCTACCGGATCAACCAGAATCTTGCATTCATCATTACCAAGTGCACTATCAGTTTCCAGCATTTCTTCAGCATAGGTCATTCCGTAAGACAAACCACTGCAACCACCACCGTGAACAAACACCCTGATACCAGTCACATCTTCTTCAACCTGGCCAAGCAGTTCACTCATCTTCTCCAGCGCAATATCAGTAATTGACATCATTTCACTGTTAACAACTGTTTGAAATGCAGCTTCACCCATAGTAATACTCCTGTCATCAATCTATAAAAGTGTAATATTACCAGAGATATGAGGGCATATTGAGTAATTTCATCCTTAAAATGTGTAGGGATTGGATATAGTTAAAATAGATAAGCCAGAATAGAGTAATGCGTTTATGCTAAACAGCCCTGAACCATGGAAAATACAGCCCCGCTTGTTGAAAGAATATATAAACTGACAGAAATTGGTACAGCCTTCTTCCGAGAAAGATAGGACCCAATTACTGGATAACATCCTTGTTGGTGCAAAGGAACTTTGTAATGCTGATGCGGGTACTCTCACTAAAATCAGGTAGATGACGAAGGTAAAGTCAGCATAAAGCCGGAGTTCTTGCACAATGACACTTTAGGTATTTTCCAGTGAGAAGCCAGTAAAGAACATATTTCTATTCCGGCAATTCCGCTGTTAGATGCTGATGGTATGTAAATATTAGAAATATCCTTTCCTGCAGTGTCAACAGTAGCAAATTTATCAATATAGAAAATCCTTACCGACATCAGAATTCAGACTTCGATGGAATTAGATAATTTGCAGATGTCAGCACACGATTAGAAATCCTCAAGCGAGATATTGAAATTGAAGAAATCAAAAAGTATGTAGCTGATAGAACAGATGATGTAAAAAAGAAGGAAAAAAGAAGGAAAAATGTATTCAATCGCAACTGGATAGAACAAACACAGTGCTTGGTGAACAACTTGCAATTATTAGACATAATTCCGGCGGAAAATTCCTGGATCTAGAACAGATTGATGAGGTGGACCATTCAAATATTCCCGGCTACCCGGCATAGGCAAAAATGATAATGGTAGTAACATCTCATGATTGAATATTTTTATAGTCATTTTTTTAAGCAAAACGACTTTCTATCCGGTACAATTTAGCCCCTCAGTCACGATTATATGCAACAGGTTAAAGTAAAATGAGCAGAATGATTTACTGCCAGGTGTTGAAGAAAGAAGCACCTGGACTAGAACAGGTACCACACCCTGGCGAATTAGGTATACGAGTCTATGAAAATGTATCAGCTGAAGGCTGGCGCCAGTGGCTAGATCGACTCACTATCATCATGAACGAGATGCACCTGAGTACGGCAGACCCACAAAGCCTGGAAGTGATTGAGCAGCATATGCTGGGATTTCTATTTGGTGAAGGAGATGAAGGCAAGATGCCCGCTGGTTTCCAACCCCCACCAGCAAAAAAATAACGCTATTTTCCTCTGCTAGTCAATGCTATGACGCACTGGCCCTGTCCATCAGGGCCTTCATTTCACGTACAGCATCAGCAAGACCGCTGAAAACTGCTCTGGCGATGATAGCGTGGCCAATATTCAGGTCTGACAAACCTGCTATTGCTGCTATGCGTTCTACATTATGGTAATGCAGACCATGACCGGCATTAACTTTTAATCCATGCTGCTTACCATAGTCAACCGCTACTCTGATTGATTCGAATTCGCTGTCAGCTATATCATCATTCCCTGCATCCGCGAAGTGACCCGTATGTAACTCCACACAGGTTGCACCGACCTTGATAGATGCATCGAGCTGGGTCGGGTCAGGATCGATAAATAATGAGACCAAGATGCCTGCCTCATGCAAGCGCTTTACAGCGTCGGTTATTCTGTCATGATTTCCCGCAACATCCAGTCCGCCCTCGGTTGTAAGTTCCTCTCTTTTTTCAGGAACCAGGCAGACTTCATCAGGCAAGGTACGGCAGGCAATATCAATCATCTCGTCTGTTACCGCCATCTCAAGGTTCATCCTTGTGTGGATAGTTTGACGCATAATAGCCACATCCCTGTCCTGGATGTGTCTCCTGTCTTCACGAAGGTGCAATGTAATGATATCTGCACCTGATTGTTCAGCAATGAATGCAGCCTGAACGGGATCAGGGTAAGTGGTTCCCCTGGCCTGTCGCAGTGATGCGACATGGTCGATATTAACGCCGAGTTTTAATGTAGTCATGGATTTACGGTTTACGATTTCATGCTTTAATCTTTAGATTTGGAACTTTTAGCTCAAGTTCGATAATACCTGATGAAATACCTGTCGGCTATGCAGCGGTTTACCGGACAGCTGCCTGTCCAGCAAAAAGCGAATCAGGCTGCGGCATTCTTTCAAGCTCTCTTTATCTTCAAAGATATCATGATGAAAATCCAGCAAACTTTTACCCCTGATATTGACGCCCGGCTCTTTACCCTGGTGGTTATGCCCTGCTCGTGAGATGGGCTTCGGGCCAAGCTCTGGCAGGTATTGATAGG
>JASJFV010000146.1:0-3258 GCA_033791885.1 Gammaproteobacteria bacterium
CGAAATTGAAACTCCGCAGTTCACAGTCAGCCTTGGTTGCTTCAGCTGCATGGATTCTTATAAGGACCTCATCATCCCCAGGTTCTGGCTTTTCTATTTCTCTAACTTGAAGAACGTCGGCTGCCCCGTATTTCCTGTACACAATTGCTTTCATAAGAATCATCTGATTTGTTTAATTGGAGGCGATGCCGATTACTCGTTAACACACTTATCAAGCAATCATTAAACTTTCCAGTGGTATGCCGACTCTGAATTTAAAGAGTTAAACCGCATCAACATAGCTCAATAAACAGTTGAATCAGTATATAGAAACCCTGAAACACTAGAAATAGTGAAAAACCCTGAATAACTGCTTCGATTAGTTAAAATCACCCGTTACCTCTCACAAATAAACAATTTTTGAGTCTGCTGAGATAACCTCATAAATTCGAAAAATTTCGCTTGATGCATACCCAATTTGATCTGCATAATCCGCTCGAAGATTCGAAAGGAAGTGCTCGCACTAAATACAAATAATGATCGCAATCAGGAATTGACCGTCATGACTGACATGGACAAAAAAGAAAAAAACGAACTGCTGGATTTGCTTGATGACACATTGCAGGAAGCTGTCGAGTCTGCAGATCATGAACAAGTAACAGAAATTGTTGAGTCAATCTCCAGCCAGGAGGCGTTGCGGCAGGCATCCCTGATGAATGCGGATGATCGCGAGGAAATGATAGCAATTCTGCCTCCGGAAACAGCCGCCGAACTGGTCGAAGAAGCACCCCCAGGGTTAGCTGTCTCTATAATTGAAGGTCTCGATTCCTCTGTTGCAGCAAAGATCATGGAGGAGTTACAAACTGGCACACAGGCCGACATTCTTCAAGAGATGGGCGAGGATAGCGCCGCAGCCTTGCTCTCAAAAATGGATTCAGAAGATGCTGATGATGTGCGAAAGCTATCTCAGTATGATCCTGAAACAGCTGGCGGTCTTATGGATGCAGAAGTTTTCTCGTTTCCTGCTGATGAAACGGCTGCAGGACTGCTAAAGCGTATGCTAAATGACGATGATGAATTTGAGCGCTTTCGCGGACAGCACCCATATGTAATCGATGATTCGGGCAGGCTGATTGGTGTAATGTCACTGCGTAGTTTGCTTAGAAGCAAGCGCACTTCACGGCTTGCTGAGATCATGAATCCTGCCATTTCAGTACTAACGGATACTAGCCAGGATGAACTGGCTGTCCTTTTTGATGATAAACCCTTTCTCGGTATTCCCGTGGTGGATAGCCAGGGCAAGTTACTGGGTGCTGTGTCCAGGGTAGAGGTTGCAGAAGCTGAACTGGAACGGGCTGAACAGCAAAGTCTTTCAAGACAAAAAGTGGGTGATGAATTACGCTCGATGCCAACCTTGTTGCGTTCGAGAAGGAGGTTGGCATGGCTATCTTCCAATATAGTTCTGAATATTATTGCCGCAAGTGTGATTTCTGCCTACGAAGAGACCCTGGCAGCGGTGATCGCTATCGCAATATTTCTGCCCATGGTATCTGATATGAGCGGCTGCTCTGGTAACCAGGCTGTTGGTGTCAGCATGCGGGAATTATCGCTTGGTTTGACTCGGCCGAGGGATCTTTTCCATGTTTTGAGAAAAGAACTAAGTGTCGGCATCATCAATGGAATTGTATTGGGTATCCTGATTGGAATGGTTGCCTGGCTATGGAAAGATAATGCGTACCTTGGCCTGGTTATAGGAATTGCGTTATCCGTTAATACCCTTATTGCAGTATCCATTGGAGGTACTGTACCGCTGATTCTCAAACACTTCGGTGTAGACCCGGCTGTTGCTTCAGGACCACTGCTAACTACGGTAACGGATATGGCAGGTTTCTTTCTCGTTTTAAGCCTTGCTTCTTTATTCATGCCGCAACTGCTGGCCTGAGCAAACTGTCTGGTTCATGCGGGATCTCAGAGTGCAAAGAAGCTGCGCTGATAGCCTGGGGTGATGCTGCTGAAAATGCCTGAAAAAATATCAAAGCTATGCGTGGCTTCACTAAACAATAGGCGGTTCATCATCATGGATTGCGGCTATCTCGTCTTCAGGTGCATGCATCGTCTGGAATGATTCAACCTGTCCGGCAACTTCCCTTACATCCTCGAATCGAGCGATGTTGAACAGTGCCTCGCCTTCCTGAACAAGTGGTATCTCAGCACAACCAATGATGATACCACTGGCAGTGGATACTACTTCAAACTCACTGCCACCGAACGGGTCATCGATCAAGCCAATAATTTCACCGCGCTTGACCCGGCTACCTAGTGAGCTTACCTTTCGGAACAACCCGCTGGCGCTGGCACGTACCCAGGTGTTTGATCGTGCTATAAAAGGTTCCTTGATTTTTTTCCTGCGTACCCGGCTTGCAGGCAACATGCCCAGCGTGCGCATCACATTGATCACACCTTTAACACCAGCGCGTATAGCAACTTCGTTAAATCTCAGTGCTTCTCCGGCCTCGTACAAAAGCATAGGAATGCCGTGCTGCGCTGCAGCTTCACGTAGTGATCCGTCTCGAAGGTTGGCATTGAGCAGTACAGGAACGCCAAACGCAGTCGCTAGCTTAGCAGTCTCCTCATCATCAAGATTGGCACGAATCTGCGGCAGGTTTGAGCGGTGAATGGCGCCGGTATGCAGGTCAATACCATGAGTACAATTATCAACGATTTCTGTCATAAACAGGTTCGCAAGTCGCGCAGCAAGTGAACCTTTGCCTGAGCCAGGAAAAGAACGATTTAAATCGCGCCGATCAGGAAGATAGCGTGAGTGATTTAATAGACCATATATATTTACAATAGGCACCGCTACAAGTGTGCCGCGCAAGCGCTTTAACGCCGGTTGTTTGAGAAGGCGTCTGATGATTTCTGTCCCATTGAGTTCGTCACCGTGTATAGCAGCGCTAACAAATAGACGGGGCCCGTCTTTTGCACCTCGCAAAATATGAACAGGCAGGTTTAGCGGTGTATGTGTGTACAGTGGCGGTAGCGGTAACTCAATCAGGTCACGGTGACGGCGTGGTATGGATTTGTTGCCTATGATGAATAGATCAGACATGTCAGCCTTTGCCACGAGTCCTCGACCGGGAAACTTTGCTCGCAACCTCTTTAACACGTTTCTCAAGGTGCTGAATAATAATACCAGCAACATCCTTGCCACTGGCACCCTCAATCCCTTCAAGCCCTGGTGATGAATTGACTTCCATTACAACAGGGCCGTGGTTTGAT
>JASJFV010000147.1:0-8829 GCA_033791885.1 Gammaproteobacteria bacterium
CCAGGAGAGAATTCCTGTTTGCCGGTGACATGGCTGAAGCATGTTTTTATTTGATGGAGAATTACAACGCAACAGATATCGGTGAGTTGATTAATATTGGAACAGGCGAAGAAATCAGCATCAAGGAATTAGCCAGTTTAATTAAGGTGGTGGTCGGTTTTGAAGGTGATATCGTCTTTGATACAACAAAAAAAGACGGCACAATGTTAAAGAAGATGGATGTTTCCAAAATCGAAAAATTAGGCTGGAAGCACAAAGTATCACTACAGAACGGGATACGAAAAGCCTATGATGATTTTCTGAATAACCCCGATATCAGGAAATAATGCCTTTTCATATTATTACAAAACAGGTCAGCGGATGCCGAAGAAAAGAACCTCTGATAACTTGATAAAACTATAGTCAAATCCCAGGCATCCAGCCGGCTAATTTAGTCGCAGTCAATGTGAAGACAGCCAGCGTTTGAGCCCGCTTTGATCCATTGCACCGGCAACACGATCTACTTCCTTTCCGCCCTTGAACATGATCATCGTCGGGATACTACGAATATTGTAGCGTGCAGCAACATCCTGGGCTTGCTCTGTATCTACCTTGGCAAATCTGTACTGGGATGCCATTTCCGCAGACACCTGAGAAAAAACCGGTGCCATCATTTTGCAGGGACCACACCATGCAGCCCAGAAATCAACTACCACGGGCATATCATTTTTACTGATAAAGCGGTCAAAATTACCATTACCCAGATTCACCGGAGCACCATCTAGCACTGGTTTATGACACTTTCCACAGGATGGATTTTCGCCAAGGCGTTCAGAAGGAAGGCGGTTGATTCCACTACAATGTGGGCAGACAACATGGATTGCAGACATAATTATCTCCGTTGATAAATGAATACATTATAAGTGGTGTCTTATATACGAGAATCAAGTATATGAGAAACCTGTTTTAGTTCTCTTTCAGCATCTGCTGGCCAGTGTTCTAGTGACACTGAGGCAATGAAAGTGTAGAGTCTCCACTCTCCGAATTTTATACCTGAAACGATGACAAGATTACAACTACACTGGCAGATCCTGATTGCTATGGTTCTCGCCGTAATTGCCGGGTTCGCCACTGGAACCGATGCAGGTATCGCTGGCGTCACTTTTTACTCGATGTATGTATTTACAGGCGGATTATTTCTTAATGCGCTGAAAATGCTGATTGTTCCCCTGATTACTGCCTCTATCATCACCGGTGTAGCAGGAATGGGCACTGGAGATGGCTTCGGTCGTCTTGGTTCAAAAACAGTACTTTATTATTTTACTACCAGTCTGCTGGCAATCCTGACAGGGCTGTTTTTTGTCAATCTTATTGCCCCGGGAATAATAGATGGGGTGCCTGCCGGCAGCCTGATGGGCCTTGAAGCCGATGTTTCCAGTATTGTAAACAATGCCCAGGGCCGTGGCGCCAGTGACTTTTTCACTGTATTTGAACGCATGCTGCCGCCAAACATTTTCAAGGCGGCCGCAGACGGACAGATGCTCGGCATCATTGTCTTCAGTCTTATATTTGCCTATTACATGGTCCGTATACCGGACAGATATGCTTCTGTAATGACTGATTTCTGGCAGGCCATGATGCAGATCATGCTGAAAATTACAGAACTGGTAATGAAATTCGCCCCCATCGGCGTCTTTGCCCTGGTTGCAAAAGTTGTGGCATCAACCGGTTTTTCTGCCATCGTACCGCTGGCAAGCTTTGCGGCAACTGTTTTTCTTGCCCTGTTAGTTCACATGATTATTACCCTGCCGCTATTATTAATGTTCGTTGGCGGAGTTCATCCACTGCGTCACTTCCAGGCAATGTTCCCGGCCTTGATGATGGCTTTCTCCACCAGTTCTTCTGCAGCAACACTTCCTGTCACACTTGATTGCGTCGAAAAGCGAGCCGGGGTATCAAACAGGGTGTCCTCATTTGTTTTGCCATTAGGGGCAACGATAAATATGGATGGTACGGCCCTGTATGAATGCGTGGCGGTGATATTTATTGCCCAGGCCTACGGAATAGACTTAAGCCTGGGCCTGCAGTTTCTGATTGTCACCACAGCCTTGCTGACTTCAGTAGGAGTCGCAGGCGTACCTGCCGCAAGCCTGGTTGCCATCGTTGTCATCCTCGCTGCTGCCGGCCTGCCTGCAGAGGGTATCGGCCTTATACTCGCAGTAGACCGCATACTTGATATGTGCCGTACTACTGTCAATATATTTTCTGACTCATGCGGCGCAGTCATCATTGCGCGCTCAGAGGGAGAGCAGGGTGTACTGGAAAAAGTCCCTGCAGGTCAGTGAACCAATAGAACATTTACCTGTCATATCCGACAATATCCACACACATGAAAGTACATATTCAAATAACTGATTTCTATTGATCAAACACTATCAGCAGATTTCGCGTCTCTTACACTATCAAAACAATTTAACTACAGATTAATATGAAAAAAACACTACTTAAAGCCGCACTTATCCCTCTTGGTATGATGTACATTGTTAATGCCCTGGCTGATGATATTCCTGCAGAAATCACCTCACGCCTTGAGATCATTCTCCCTGATTACGATACCAACTCGGTAAAAGCGACACCGATATCCGGGCTTTATGAATTCATCGGTGATGGACGTGTGCTGTATATATCTGCTGACGGGCGTTACATAGTCAGCGGCAATGTCATCGACATGGAAAATAAACAAAACCTGACTGAGCAAACACAAAGAAAAGTGACAAAAAAAGTCATTGATGACTATGACGTGAAAAAAATGATTGTTTTCTCGCCAGCAGGAAAAACTAAACACACCATCACGGTATTTACCGACGTAGACTGCCCCTATTGTTCTATGCTGCACAAAGAAGTACCAAAGCTTAACGAGGCCGGCATTGCCGTTCAGTACCTGATGTATCCTCGTGCAGGTGCAGGTTCACCGACTTTTAATAAATCGGTTTCCGCCTGGTGTAACGATGACCAGAAAACAGCGATTACTGTGGCCAAGGAAGGAGGCACGGTTGCCGAAAAAAACTGTGACAACCCGGTACAGGAACAATTCGACCTCGGTCAATCAATCGGCGTTACCGGCACACCCACATTGATACTGGAAAGCGGCAAAATACTGCCAGGCTTTGTACCCGCTGCACAATTGATCGATTTGCTGGAAGGAAAGGCCTGACAGCAGAAATAAGAGACTTCGTTTTGCGGTTCACGAATCAGCTTATTCGTGAACCATAAAACGTAATACTTATTTGTTAAACTTCTCCTGCCAGCGATAGATTAGTTCCAGTGCTTCACGGGCAGTCATTCTGTCCGGATCCAGGGCGCTGAGTTCATCTTCCAGCATGCCGTATTTTTCATTATCCTGTTCTGTTTTCGCATCGGCTGGTAAATCAAATATAGACAGCTGATGGCCCTGGTGCTGTTTTACCAGCTCTGTCTCAAGCTGATGCAGCTTTATTTTTGCCATCGCGATGACTGGCTGCGGGACACCTGCCAGCGAAGCCACCTGCAGACCATAGCTCTGGTTGGCGGGTCCATCCTGTACCTGGTAGAGAAAAGTAATGTTGTCCTTACTTTCTACTGCCGTCAGGTGGACGTTTTTAACTGTATCAAGCTCATCGCTGAGACTGGTAAGCTCAAAATAATGAGTCGCAAAAAGCGTGAATGCCCTCAGCTGGCCGGCAAGTTCTTCGGCACAGGCCCAGGCCAGTGACAAACCATCAAAAGTCGATGTGCCACGCCCGATTTCGTCCAGAATCACCAGGCTCTCGGACGTTGCATTGCGTAATATTGTCGCCGTTTCCGTCATTTCTACCATGAAGGTTGAACGACCGCTGGCGAGATCATCCGATGCCCCGATGCGAGTAAATATCCTGTCTATCGGACCAATTTCTACTTTATCAGCCGGCACCCACGAACCCGTGTAGGCGAGCAGGGCAATTAATGCTGTTTGTCGCATATAGGTAGATTTACCACCCATGTTCGGCCCGGTAATTATCAGCATTCGGGTTTGCTCATCCAGCTCACAGTCATTGGCCACAAAAGGTTTTGTACTGTTCTGCTCTACCACAAGGTGACGTCCACCGAGAATATTGATGCCGGGAGAACGGATATAGGCAGGAGGAACCAGGCTGAAGCGTTTCGCATTGACGGCGTTGGCTCTTATAACATCAATCGTGGCAATGGCCTCAGCCGAGGTTTGCAATGCCTGCAGGTCTTCTATGATTCTTTCGAGCAGGTCTGCATAGAGCTGTTTTTCCAGAGCCAGTGCACGTTCTTTGGCACTCAAAGCACGCTCTTCAAACTTTTTTAATTCCGGTGTGATAAAGCGCTCGGCATTTTTTAGTGTCTGCCGGCGAGTATAGTCATCGGGAACCTGCTCAGAATGCAGGCGGCTTACTTCAATGTAATAACCATGCACGCGGTTGTATTTTACTTTCAGTCCACTGAGTCCACTGCGCTCACGCTCACGCGCTTCCAGGTCAAGCAGATATTGCCCGGCATTTTCTTTCAGTGTCTGCAGTTCATCCAGATCAGCATTGAAACCCCGTTTGATGACGCCGCCATCACGCAGCAGGGCAGGAGGTTCATCAACAATGGCCTGGTTCAGGTAATCGGTCAATTTTGGATAATGGCCGACATCCGACAAAAGACTGTTTGTCAGCGGACTATCAAGACCAGCTAAAGCTTCGTGCATGGCGGGGATTTGGCTCAATGCCTGGCGCAGGTAGCTGATATCTCGTGGTCGCGCAGATTTTAAAGCTATGCGGGGCAGTATGCGTTCAACATCTCCAATTCGCTTGAGTATTTCACCGAGCTGCTCAATATCTATAGCATTCAGCATAGCATCGATAGACTGGTGCCGGGCCTGTAGAATTGTAATATCCCGCTCCGGGCTGGATAGCCAGCGTCTCAGCAAGCGTGAGCCCATAGAAGTCGAGCAGGTATCCAGTACCGAGAGTAAAGTGTGCTCACGGCCGCCATTGAGATTGATGTCCAGCTCGAGATTTCGTCTCGATGCAGCATCGATAATGACATGACAGCCATGCTGTTCTGTTTTCAGGTTATTGATATGGGGCAGGGCATCACCCTGGGTATCACGGGCATACTGGATAACCGCCCCGGCAGCCTGCAGGGCCGCTGTGCTCTGCTCAATATCAAAGGCGGCCAGGCTCTGTACATCGAACTGTTTGCATAGTGATTCCGTGGCTGATTTGCTGTCGAGATACCAGTCGGGGATACCCTGTAAGCTGACTTTCTCCGCTATCAATTCCCTGAATTGAGCGGTCACACTTTCACCCACCAGTACTTCTGCAGGCTGCAGCCGTTGGATCTCGGCACCGAGATTCATCAAATCAGGCAGAACCCTGGCATTAAAGCGTCCTGATGATAGCTCCAGCCAGGCAATTCCGTAGCCGTCTTTTGCTGCGGAAATTGCCATCAAAAGGTTTTCTTTCTTTTCATCAAGTAAGCTTTCGTCAGTGAGAGTGCCGGGCGTAATAACGCGCACTACCTTGCGCTCGACCGGGCCCTTGCTTGTCGCCGGATCACCAATCTGCTCGCAAATTGCAATGGACTCGCCTGTACGGGTGAGACGTGCAAGGTATTGCTCAGCGGCATGATAAGGCACACCGCACATCGGGATAGGTTCACCGGCAGACTGGCCTCGTGCAGTCAGGGTGATGTCAAGCAGCTTCGCCGCTTTTCGTGCATCGTCAAAGAACAATTCATAAAAATCGCCCATGCGATAGAACAGCAAAATATCCGGGTAATCGCTTTTTAGACGCAGGTATTGCCGCATCATCGGCGTATGTTGCTGGTTTACTGTCATAGAATAACTAAAAGGCGGTCTCAGTTATTTATACTTTTGCACGATAGGCGAAAGTTTTCTCAACATTTTTCTATATATTGCAGAGTTGGCGGCCATTATGTTGCCTGACTGCATATGATCGCGACCACCATCTACCTCGGAGACCATTCCACCTGCTTCCTGAACCAGCAGTACACCGGCAGCGATGTCCCAGGCATTGAGTTCAAACTCCCAGAAACCATCATAGCGACCTGCAGCAACCCAGGCGAGATCAAGTGCAGCCGAGCCCGCACGCCTTACGCCACTGGTCTCGGGCAATAAGGACTGGAAACATTCGCTCCACAGATTCAGGTTTTTCATATCCTTATACGGGAAACCTGTCGCCAGCAGGGAATAGGCCATATGTTCCGTTTTACTTACTCGTATGCGGCGGTCGTTCAATAATGCGCCTTCACCTTTCACCGCAGTAAACAGTTCGTCTTTGACTGGATCGAATATTACCGCAACTTTTAGAACGCCTTTCTCGCGCAATGCAATAGATACTGCATACTGGGGAATGCCATGAAGAAAATTGGTCGTCCCATCGAGGGGATCGATAATCCATTCGAAATCATTGCCGGCAGTTCGCCCGCTTTCTTCTGCATAGATGGCATGATCGGGATAGATTTCCCTGATAGCATAAATAATCTCCTGTTCAGCCTGCTTGTCTACTTCAGAGACAAAATCAGCGTGACCTTTAGCTGTAACGGTGAGGCGGTCCAGTTTTTCCGCATTCAGGGTTATGACGCGGCCAGCAAGACGGGCAGCCTTGACGGCTGTATTTAGAAATGGATTCATACGATTTTGAACTCAGGTAATAGTAAAATAACTGTTTTTTGTAAGGGCGAAGCAGGCATCAATTTGATACAGTCTGGACATTATGAGTGGAACAGAAAATTTTAACATTTATTCTGACTTTCCGTGGGTGAATATTCGTATTGTTCTGGTAGAAACCAGTCACCCGGGAAATGTAGGTGCCGTTGCACGGGCAATGAAGAACATGCTGCTGGAATCGCTCTACCTGGTGCAACCAAAACAATTCCCTGACAGCCATGCTATGGCGCGCTCATCAGGCGCCATTGATGTGCTGAATAATGCAGTTGTCTGTGATTCACTGGCAGAAGCCGTTTCTGACTGCCGCCTGGTCATTGCTGCCAGTGCCAGGAGCCGCACTATACCCTGGCCAACAACTACTGCACCGGAAGCGGCACAAAAGTTGATTGACGCCAGCCAGCAAGGGCCGGTGGCGCTGGTATTCGGTCGCGAAGACAGGGGATTGAATAATGAAGAGCTGGACCACTGCCATTTCATGGTCCAGCTGCCGGCCAATCCTGATTTTTCCTCGTTAAACATAGCTGCAGCCGTGCAGGTATTCAGTTATGAAATTCGCAAAACTTTTCTTGCCGGGTTTAGTCAACACCTGAAACCATCTTCCGCAGAGCCCGCCCGGTCAAGCGAACTGGATGATGACAAACCGGCTAGCAGCTTAAATATAAAGCGCCTCTTCAATCACCTCGAATCAACACTTGTGCAGGTCAATTTTATGCCTGCTCATCGAACGCGCACATTAATGCGTAAACTGATGCGTTTTTTCTACAAGAGTCAGATCACCGAAGAGGAAGTGAGAATTTTTCGCGGTATTCTGACTGAGCTGCAACGACAGTCGACGATAAATAACGACTTGAAAAAACAACTGGATCAACCTGATAATAAACAGAAAAAAATCGAAGCATAGTGAGACGATAAATGAAGACAATAAAATTGCTACTGGTTGTGGCTGTAATCCTGGCCATCGCTGGAATTTTTATGCCGCAGGATTACACGTTGAACCGGACTCTCGTTATTCATGCGCCTGTCGCTGCGATTCAGGGTCATGTTGAGGATATGGATAACTGGGGCCGATGGACGGTATGGGATGAAGTGACACCGCCGGCAGGTAGCAATCCGGCGCAAATGCAGTCAGGCGCTGGATATGGAAAGTACCTGTCTGGAAATTCCGGATCCGGCTGGTTTATTATCACTAACACCCTGGCCGCTGATGGTTTCGAATACACGGTTCTCACAGATACCGGTGACAAGGAAATTGCCCTGGTCACTTTTACTGACCAGGGTGGTGGCATTAAAGTCAACTGGACGGTTAAAGGAAATGTAAGCAAACCACCTGTATTGGCTCCATACCTCGCATTAAGTAAAGAATTTGTACTCGGCTCGATCCTGAATCAGAATCTGATAAACCTGAAAAAGATGGTTGAACAGGAAGATCGGATCTAAATTGACCGGAAATAAATTGATCAAGGATTTAGCTGTAAAGTAGCAATGTTTCGCGAAGAGGGCGTGAAATTTATCCAGATCAGTGATTCGCATTTATTTAGTAATGCGGAACAGCGGCTGATTGGTGTAGATACAGCTGCCAGCCTGAAGGCCGTCATTGAGCTTGTCGCAGAAGAAAAAGATGTTGCAGGGATTATTGCTAGCGGTGACCTCAGTCAGGATAACAGCCTCGCAAGCTATCAACAGTTTGAAGCAATATTACAGGTACTTACTGCCCCTGTTTACTGGGTTCCGGGCAATCACGACAATTCAGCCCGTTTTCATCGACCACCAGGCGACTTCCCGTTACCGACCCGTTCAGTCGTCAATGCTGGCAAGTGGCGAATACTGCTGCTGGATTCAGTGATTCCTGGCGACGAATCCGGCCACCTGGCGAAAACTGAACTGGATTACATCGATAAGAATGTTCGTGACGATGGCATGTACTACCTACTGGTATTGCATCATCAGCCAATCCCATGTGGTTCTGCCTGGCTGGACTCAATGATACTGAATAATGCAGATGATTTTTTACGCTTGATATCCTCCAGGCCCGGTATTCGAGCGGTTCTAAATGGGCATATACACCAGGCCAGACAACAGGAAATAGGGAGTATTTCTTTCATTAGCACACCTTCAACCTGTTTTCAGTT
>JASJFV010000148.1:0-5385 GCA_033791885.1 Gammaproteobacteria bacterium
CCCGAAGGGTGAAGGCCAGCCTAAGGCCTTCATAAAAGCCACTCGCCCAAGAAGGGCGAAAAACATGACCATGCGCTAGCATAATAATAAATAAAAAATGAACTCGCCAAGGAAGGGCAATCAACCCAGCCGTGCGCCAGCACAATATAAAAATGATGACTTGCAGTCACTCTCACATATCGGCATTCTCCACCCCATGAAACAGGCCCTCGAGATTTTACGCAGCACGTTCGGTTATGATGAATTTAGACATAACCAGGCTGATATCATCAGTACCTTGCTGGAGGGTAATGATGCACTGGCATTGATGCCTACGGGTGGTGGAAAATCCCTTTGTTACCAGATTCCTGCTATCTGCCGGCCTGGCACGGGCATCATTATTTCACCGCTGATTGCCTTGATGCAGGACCAGGTAAGTGCGCTTAAGCAATTAGGCATTGCGTGCGCCTTTATCAATTCAACTCTTGACCGTGACAGTCAACGTGAAATTGAAAGGGCCCTGCTCAATAATGAACTGGATCTACTCTACATTGCCCCTGAGCGCCTGCTCAATGAATACACTCTGAACATGCTGGGTCGCTGCCAGATTTCGCTATTTGCTATTGATGAAGCGCATTGCGTATCGCAATGGGGCCATGACTTCCGACCAGAATATCAGCGACTGACAATTCTGCATCAGCGTTTCGCTGATGTCCCGCGTATCGCACTGACTGCTACGGCTGACGAAGCTACACGCAATGAAATTAAAAGTCAGCTGGCACTCCACCAGGCGAGTACTTTTATTAGCAGTTTCGACCGCGAAAATATCCGCTACCAGATTGTTGACGGGCAGAATGGTCGAGATCTATTATGGCGCTTTCTCGAGCAGGAACACCCGCATGACGCCGGTATTGTCTATTGCCTGTCGCGGAATAAAGTTGATAAAACGGCAGAATGGCTGACGGCAATGGGGCGAACTGCGCTGCCTTACCATGCGGGTCTAAGTGATGAGCTGCGTCTGCAGCATCAGAACCGTTTTCTTCGTGATGAAGAAGTCATTATTGTTGCCACGATTGCTTTCGGCATGGGGATTGACAAGCCTGATGTACGTTTTGTGGCTCACCTTAGCCTGCCAAAAAGTATAGAAGCCTACTACCAGGAAACAGGCCGTGCCGGACGAGACGGTCTGCCGGCAAATACCTGGATGAATTATGGTTTACAGGATGTTATCTCCCTGCGGCAAATGGTTTCTTCCAGTGAAGCTGCTGAAAACTATAAACGCGTATCCATACACAAACTGGACGCCATGCTTGGATTATGCGAGTCAGGCCAGTGCAGGCGCCAGACACTGCTGGCATATTTTGGTGAAATACTCAGCGAACCCTGTGGGAACTGTGATAATTGCCTGACTCCGCCCGAGCTATGGGATGCCAGTGAAGCAGCACGCAAGGCGCTATCCTGTGTCTATCGCTGTGGTCAGCAATTCGGCGCTAATTATCTCATTGATGTATTGCGCGGCAAGCAAGATGATCGCATTCAGCGTAATGGCCATAATCGACAATCTACCTTCGGAATTGGAGAAGAAGATAGTGTCTCCCAGTGGCGAACGTTGTTTCGGCAATTAATTGCTCTTGGTTACCTGGAAGTCGACCACCAGGGTTTTGGTGCATTGCGGTTGACTGAGAAATGCCGCCCTTTACTGCGTAGTGAAACCTTACTGAAACTGCGTCGTCAGCGTGTTTCAGATAAAAGCAGCAAAAGCAGAGTAAGAAGGCAACCAGCAGAAGTACTGGATGAAGATAGGCCTCTGTACAACGATTTACGTTCATTGCGTAAGCAACTCGCAGAATCACAGGGCGTGCCACCTTATGTGATTTTTCATGACACGACACTGGCAGCTATATCACAATTGCGCCCGGGAAATATTGATTCTCTGCTGGAAGTGCCAGGCATTGGGCAGCATAAACTGGATCATTATGGCGACAGGGTGATTGAAGTTGTACGTGCCCATGTACTGTCGTTATAAGAATCTCTCAGCTGCCGGAGATGTCACGCTTTATGCTATTGTTGTTCTAATCTGAATATTTGCACTGAAAACCAATATGAAATCCGTCAGTCAACGCCTGTTGCGTGGAGGTGTCATTGCTGTGCTGGGGCGCAGCGCAATCGCCTTTGGAGTGGTGCTGCTGAATGCACTGGTAGCGCGCATGTTATCTCCGGAAGAAACAGGTCTGTTCTTCCTGGCGTTAAGCATCGTCACTGTTGCAGCGGTTATTGCTGATTTTGGTTTTGGCAAGACCCTGTTACGTATCATCCCTGATGCCGTAACAACAGGAGAAGAAGCGCGTGCGCTGCTGCATATTCGACGCGTATTTATCGCTGCCACGATTACCATCTTTATCACTGCTGTGATACTGATCAGCCCATTTGGTACCTGGTTGGCTGAGAAGTTGTCGCATGGCCTTCTGTTAGGCGAGTTAATGCCACTGGTGACGTTGTGGCTGATTGTTACTGTTATATTGAGTCTGCTGGCAGAAACCTGTCGTGGTTATCACCAGATTGCGGCGGCTATATTTTATGGGGGAGCACTATCGGGCTTTGGCAATATACTTCTCGTAACCCTGGCTCTTTTAACCGCCTGGTTTAGTGCATTCTCCATTGACCTCCAGCAGCTGATTACATTATTTATCCTCTCCGGATCTATTCTTGTCCTGTTCGCATCAATCAAACTGCAGAGGAAATTGCGTCTTAATAGTAGTCGCCTAAATGAAGGGAATTCCAGGTCTGTTAAAAGCCTGTTTGTACTAGCCTGGCCATTCTGGGTATCCAGCATGGCCATGATTTTGATGACACATGCAGAAATATGGATACTCGGATATCTTCGTCCACCAGAGGAAGTGGCGGCCTTTGGTCTGGTTGCCAGGCTGGCTTTACTGGTCAGCTTTCCATTGATAATTGTGAACAGTGTTCTGCCGCCAATTATTTCTGAGTTGTATGCGAAGGACGATATTAAGAAAATGGAGCGTATGCTGCGTGGATCCGCTGGTATTACAAGTCTGGCATCGCTGCTTATTTTTCTATTCCTGATGTTCTCGGGTGACTGGCTTCCACGTTTCCTTTTTGGAGAATATTTTTCCGGAAACTGGAATATTATGATGGTGCTGGCTGCAGGCTGGCTATTCCATGTCTGGGCAGGTTCCGGTGGCTTTGTGCTAAGTATGACCGATAATCAAAAAAATGGCATGATCATCAATGTAGTAGCGGGCGGGCTGACATTATTGGCAGGGCTCTGGTTAACTGATCTGTATGGCGGTCTTGGTATGGCCATAGCGTCGTCTTCAGGCATAGTACTTATCAACATTCTGATGCTGTTAATGATCAGGCGCAAACTCGATATGAATATCTATGCAGGTTTATCAGGATTTAAGGATATCCTCGATGAGGTACGCAAACGTTTGCAGACGGTGCAAGAAAGTACTGATGATAAGGATGCTGAAAAGGCAGTGAAAGAATGATGAGCGGCTTATTGAGGTGGATCAGGAACAGGCGTTTTCGTGTAAGACAGTATACAGCAAGATACCCCTGGATGTTTTTCAGCCTTTATCAGTTAAGCCCGCATAACAGGAAGTTGATGGTGACCAGAAAAACAAGAATTACCATCGAAGGCTATCCCCGCTCTGCAAATACATATGCGGTCTACGCATTCAAATATGTTAATGATCTGCAGTGGAATCAGGTGGGGCATCACTTGCATGTGCAGGCGCAGATTATTCGTTCGGTTAAATATAAAATACCGGTGATCCTGTTAATCCGCAATCCATTAGAGGCTGTGCGTTCACTCGTCGTCAGGCATGACTTTATTCCAGTAAGTGAAGCACTGGAGGATTACGCCCGCTTTTACGAAGATCTGTACAGCTTAAAAGATGGATTTGTTGTTGCGAATTTCGAAGATGTTATTGAAAACTTTGGCAATATAACTGGTCAATTGAATGTGAAGTTTTCCTGCAATTTTAATGTTTTTCCGGATCAGGATGAACATGCAAAAGCATCTGTTTTCGATGAGATTGACAAACGAAACAGGCTTCTTGATAAAGGCAAAGTAACGCATCTATACCGTCCTGATAAAAATAAAGACAGCTTGAAGAACGCAGTTGAGTTGCAGGAAAATAGTGAACTTTACCGAAGGGCACTGCATATTTATCAAAAGTATATAACTCTTGCCAGGGAGCAAGCATGATCTACCCTGAAAGACACAGCTTATTGTATCCTGATACAAAACCACTAGAAGAGAATCCATGAGCAGAAAGATACATAAATTTGATAACAATGTTCGTGTCTATGACGATCATCTGATGCCTGCGCAGCGTCAGCGTTATATGGTAAGAAACGTCCATGAGGCTGATGAAGAAGATCTATTTATCAAGATTATTTCATCAATTCCAGAAAATGGCTGTTTCGTTAATATCGGCACGGCTATTGGTTACTATGCGATACTTGCGAAAAAGCTTTCACCTCGACTTAATATTCATGCTGTTGAACCACTGCAATCTTTTCGCAGCTGCTTTAACGAAAACTTGTTGCTGAATGAATTGACTGAAGTGGATTTTGTTATTCATCCATGCGCAGTGGGTGCCACTAACGGTCGGGTCAGTTTTCTTGAGAAAGGTTATGAAAGCCAGTTGCTGATCAATAGTCATGATCAGAAAGTAACTCAGCAATTAGCGAAGAAGATGAAAAACCAGATCAAGTCTGTGCTAGGCAGCCTGGGTGTAAAGCGATATGCCGCTGGATCTGGCAGAAAATCAGAAACTGATGCGGTGACACTCGAAGCGCTTGTAAATCAGGTTGGCCAGCAGGTTGATTTGATGTCAATGGATGTGCAGGGACTGGAGCTGGATATCCTCTCGGGTGGTGAGAGTGTACTTGAAAAAGCAGTTGTTAAGACATTTATCATTGGCACACATGGTAAGTCGATACATCAGCAATGTATCCATATGCTGAAGAATAAAAATTATTCTATTGAATACGAAGAGGAAAATACACAGCATCAGCCGGATGGTATTATTGTCGCTAGCAAAGGCGTGCTGAGGCTTTCTTCCTAGTTATATTTTATGAAAATATCAGTCATCACCGTCGTCTTCAATGCTGTTGAGACCATAGAAGATACAATCAAATCGGTTATTGATCAGGATTACGATGATATAGAACATATCATTATTGATGGCGGCTCAACTGATGGAACACTGGATGTTGTCAACTGCTATAAAGACCACCTGGCAAAAGTTGTATCAGAACCGGATAATGGTATTTATGATGCGATGAACAAGGGCATAGCCCTGGCAAGCGGAAATATCATCGGTTTCTTAAATGCAGATGATCTTTATGCTCATAATGATGTTATTGCTG
>JASJFV010000149.1:0-5909 GCA_033791885.1 Gammaproteobacteria bacterium
TCCCTGTACAGCGCCTGATTGAATACGTAGAAGATATCACGACCTTGTTTTTTAACCGCTTCAGCCAGCAGTAAGGCGCGATGTGAATTGGCCAGCATGCGCACAGGCGCAAGGGTAATTCCTTCTTCCCGCGCCATTTCCACCAGGCCATCCATCATACCTTGCCATTGCTCATCAGAATAATCCAATGTATCTATTGTTGTTCCTTGTGCAGGCGTATCGGGGTGTATTTCAATAAAGCGAAAATTTACCAGCACTTCATAGTCGTTCTGTAAATGCTGCAGTCTCAGATCACCGATATAGCAGAAAGGACATATATAGTCGGTAAACAGGGTTACCCGTAACTGCGGTTTTTGTTGATCATTCTGTTCTTCATCTCGCGTCATTGTCTTTCAAGTATATCTGAGGATATTCATACAGTTTTAATACATTACATTAGAAGAGTAATCTTTGCACTCTATGATGGGGCTGGATTGTTGTGCTGGCTAGTGCTGAGGAATCCCCCCCTGCAGCTCGAAGAACCACGGATGTCATTTCTTTAGCTAGCTGCTCTCTGGGCGAGTAAAGAAAAGCCTCTCGCCATATCGGGCTAGCAAGCTAAAAAAGACTCGTTGAATATAAAATGGCGATGCCACGAGCCGGAGATGACGAAGCCATCACGCATGCAATACCTGATCAAGAAAACAGCAATTGTATTTCAGACAAAAATCTAAATCCTTTATCTGTTGCGCAAACATTATCACCCTGCTGAGCAAGCAAGCCTTTGTTTACCGACTCAGCAATTCCCCGGCCAAGAACATCTTTTGACAAGCCGGTATGCAAGGTAAATTGCTTGAGCGAAAACCCACTGCGTAAGCGTAAAGCGTTAATCATGTATTCAAGCACCAGGTCACCCTGCGTTAATGTCCTCTCGCCTACTATTGCTTCCACTGAGCCTGCAGTCGCCATGTATTGCTTTGGTAAGCGAGGGCGGGAGAAACGAACTACAGCGGTATGATCACTTATTTTTGAATGAGCACCGGCACCGATACCCAGGTAATCACCAAACTCCCAATAATTAACATTATGACGGCACTGCTTACCTTGTTCTGCATAGGCCGAAACCTCATATCTTTCGAGACCTGCATGCGCCACCCTGTTACTGAGCATATCCTGCATATCTGCCAGCAAATCTTCATCAGGCAAATTTTCCGGTGGTGCATGCATGAACGGGGTATTTGCTTCAATGGTTAATTGATATAAAGACAGGTGGGGCGGTGTATAACTGAGTGCGATATCCAGGTCATCCTGTGCGTCTGCAAAGCTCTGCCCCGGCAGGCCAAACATCAGATCAATATTATAGCTATCGAATTGACAGGCAATAACTGATTGGATTGCCCGGTGTGCCTGTTCAGCATCATGCACTCTGCCTAAACGCTGCAGACTGCCATCTGCAAAGCTTTGCACACCCACTGAAAGTCGCGTGATTCCTGCATCACGGAACTGCTGATACTTTTCAGCCTCAAGACTGCCCGGGTTAGCTTCCAGTGTAACCTCGAGAGAGGGGATACATGGGATCCTGGCGCGAATGCCTGATAACAAGTTCGATATCGTTGCAGCTGACATCAGGCTAGGTGTGCCGCCGCCGAAAAAAATTGTGGAAACCCGCCTGCCCCAGACACGCGGCAGCAATTGCTCGAGATCTTTTAACAGGCTTGCCAGGTATTCATGCTCTGGTATTCCGTCATTTCCTGCCTGGTGTGAATTAAAATCACAGTAAGGACATTTGCGCACGCACCAGGGCACATGAATATAGAGTGAAAGTGGTATCGCTTCGTTTGCAAGCATGCCCTCAGGTAAAACTGGAAGCCAGGTAGTCGAGCATATGACCTAATGCCTTACCACGGTGACTGAGACGGTTCTTGTCTGCAGCGCTAAGTTCCGCTGCACTGCAGTCTAGTTCTGGAACATAAAAAACCGGATCATAACCAAAGCCACCCTGGCCCTGGGGAGACATCAGTATTTTGCCTTCCCACGCACCCTGAGCAATCACAGGAACCGGGTCATTGGCGTGCCTGAGATATACCATTACGCACTGGAAGCGGGCTGTTCGCTTTTCTTCCGGCACGCCTTCCAGCTCTCTGAGCAGGCGTTGTATATTACTCTCATCATCGCCAGCATAACGTGCTGAATGGATGCCTGGCTCGCCATTCAAGGCATCGACCTCAATACCTGAATCATCAGAAAGTGCAGCCAGACCGGTATGTGCAGCTGCATTACGTGCCTTTATAATGGCATTTTCGACAAAGCTTAAACCATCTTCTATCGCTTCCGGAGTATCAAAATCAGACTGCGCTACAATGCCAACGTCTACACCTGAAAATATCTCGCGTATCTCCTTTAATTTACCAGCATTACCTGTAGCCAGCACGATACGCCTGTCCATTACAAATCAACCTCTAGCGCCTTCTTCTGCTGATTTATAATGTCAGCAATGCCATTTGTTGCTAATTCTGTCATGGCTATCATTTCGCTCATTGAAAAAGTTTTTCCCTCAGCAGTCCCCTGTATCTCGATAAAGTTACCATGCTCATCCATGACAACATTCATGTCAGTCTCGGCATTGCTGTCTTCGGCATAATCAAGATCAAGTACGGGTATGCCCTGATAAATGCCGACAGAAATTGAGGCAACCATGCTCCTGATCGGGCTTTCTTTTAAAACACCTTGTCGTACCAGGCTGTTTATAGCATCAGAGAGTGCAACACAGGCCCCGGAAATAGAAGCGGTTCGTGTACCACCATCAGCCTGTATAACATCACAATCCAGGGTAATACTTCGCTCACCCAATGCCGAAAGATCGACCGCAGCCCTTAATGAACGGCCAATCAAACGCTGGATTTCCATTGTGCGACCACCCTGTTTTCCACGCGCAGCCTCACGCCCCATCCTGGTATTAGTGGAACGAGGTAACATGCCATATTCTGCCGTAACCCAGCCTTTCCCCTTACCTTTTAAAAAGCCGGGCACCTTCTCTTCGACTGTTGCGGTACAGAGAACTCGGGTATCACCAAATTCGATCAGAACCGAGCCTTCGGCATGTTTAGTAAAATTTCGGGTAAATTTAATTTCCCGCATTTGTTCAGGTGCACGACTACTCGGGCGCATAGGTTCTCGCTTTATCTCAGGGTTGTTTACAGGAGTGTTTGTTGGCTACGGTGTGATAACGGAAATTATATACTATTTCATCTTGAGTCTTGAGATTTGAGTCTTGACCTCAGTATTCTATTTACCTTCTTCCCATTGTTTTACAAAAGACTCGACTTCATTAATGACCTGGTCAAGATCTTCAGCAGTACTGGCTACATCATACTTATCCTGGCGACTACCTTTCTTCGACGAAGACTTACTTTTGCGCGTATTATTGCGAATCCCTTTTTCTGCATCACGTGCAGCCCGCCACAGATCATTATTCGTCAAATCACGAATCTGCTCGTGTTGCATACTTTTCCCAGGAGCCGATTTGTCCTCCCAGGCAAGCACGACTGATGTCACGTTATCGCATATGTCGGGGTGTCTCTTTACTATTGTTTCAAGTAAATTGTCCGTTGCTTCTTCCAGGTCGTCTTCATGTAAATACTCGCAAACCTCATCTATCGCCATACCCTGCCATACACCGTCAGAACAAAGCAGTATGCGGTCACCGTACTGCAGGGCAATTTCAGGGCCAAGCGAGATACTCGGACGTGAGGGGCCACCGATACAATTGTACAGGCCTGTATTTGCCGGGATACCACGCCCACCTCGCTTAGCCTGATCTGATCCGGTGTGGTCCAGTGTCCGGGTCAATTGTGAACCATTTCGGAACAGATACAGCCGACTGTCTCCGGCATGTGCCCAGTAGGCATAGCCATTTTGAATTAGGCAGAGCACTGCAGTTGTCCTCGGATCAATCTCTTTCGATGATTTTTTTGCATGGCGATTAATCGCACGATGAGTATGTTGCAGTATGAGTGCAAGAAACAGAGAAGGCTCTTCTATGATGGGTGTCCTGATTTTCAGAAATGCCTTGGATGCAGTGTCAACAAGAATATCCGCAGCGATCTCTCCACCAGTATAACCTCCCAGGCCATCGCCCAGTATCAGGAGAACTGAGTCACTCCCTTCCATGCAGGCAGCCCTGTCCTGGTTGTAGTCCCGTGTGCCTTTTTCGCTTGATATTGCATACCTGTACTGCATCAGCTTTTCCTCCCGCTACCGAGTACGGGTTTATTTAAAAATGACATGATTTTTGATGGCGCAGTATCTACATCCAACATTTCCAAGAATTCTTCTATCGATTGTGGCCGTTGGGTCATGTCCATTTTCATTGCTGAATTTATCGCCTCAAGTAGAGATGATGAATATTTTTTCTTTTCGAATGAACGGATTTCAGCTGCCAGTTTGTCTTTTTTAACTCTCTCCGGTGAAGAAGGAGGGGGCCTACCTGTAATACAGGCATACATTGTTGCCCCAACGGCGTAAATATCTGACCATGGACCGATATTGCCATGGTTATGCTGTTCGAGTGGAGCGAAGCCCTGAGTGAGGGTATGCCCTTTGACCTCAAGATTGGCGACACCTTTCATATTTTTGACTGCGCCAAAATCAATTAGCAAAGGATGACCACCGCTTCTTAACAGGATATTTGCAGGTTTAATATCTAGATGCAGAATGTGATTCTTGTGCAGCTCTTTCATCCCAGACAATACTTCCGGGAAAACAGTGCGCAAAAACTTTTCTGAAAGACCTCCGTTCTTACGCTTGATATACCAGCGCATATCTCTGCCTACTTCAAAATCCATCACCATATAGACTGTGTTATTTGCGCGAAATAGATTAGATACGTGGACCACATTCTGATGATTGATCTTGGACAGCGAGCTGCCTTCATTAAAAAATCTTTTTATTCCCAGCCCATACGAACGTGAGGCCTCCTCAGTGACTGTCTCAACACGGCCGGTATCAATACGCTTAGCATATCTAATAGGGAAAAATTCTTTTATTATTACCCGGCTTCTTGTCGGTAGATGAGTGGCAAGATAAACAATACTGAAGCCGCCCTCATTGATCGGTTTTTCAATCTGGTATTCAGGCAAACGGTAACCTTTAGGCAGGGCATTTACCTGTAATCTTTCATTTTTTGCCATTTTTACCCATATTCTTTAGTGGATATATTTTCGTATGTATTCTACGACAGTCTAATATGACAGACATTGTGTCAACAGTGTCAATTTGCACAACCTCGGCATGAGGATAAGTAAATTTCGTCTGTGGTAGTTTAGCTAGCGTTTTTAAGCATCTTGCTGCAGCGCTCCCCCTGCTTTCGCCAGATGCCCGTTTTCTGTATCTATCAGTGATGATATCAGGACGGAATACGCTTGCAATAGCTAGCTATCGCAAAGATGGTACCTTTTAGACTCAGGACATATCGCTTAATATTTAAACAACCACCTTTATTCATACAAACAAAGTAGCTACCATGCAAGCTCAATTACTCATCAATAGAAGAATCATAGCATGACTGCAAGCATGACCGCCTTTTCACGTAACCATATTTCCACCAGTTGGGGTCAGCTAATATGGGAAATACGCTCAGTCAACCATCGCTATCTGGATATCAGCTTTCGCCTGCCAGAACCTCTGCGCATGATCGAAGAGGCAGCCAGAGAGAAAATCAATACCCAGCTTGCTCGCGGCAAGATCGAATGCAACCTTCGTTTTCAGCTTGACCAGAATCAACAGGGAACCATGTCTATCAACAATGTCCTGGTTGACAGGCTCACTGAGATGTCAAATGAAATTGAAAAACGCACCCATGAGAGCTCCAGCCTGGGGGTTACAGATATCCTCAACTGGCCCGGCGTCATTACTGATAAAGGGATCAATTA
>JASJFV010000150.1:0-15211 GCA_033791885.1 Gammaproteobacteria bacterium
CATAATCGTCTGGTCAATTGCACATATACTTTTAAATGGAGATAGTCGGTCAATTATTTTGTTTGGCAGTATGGGGCTGTGGGCGGCACTGGAGATTATTGTAATAAATAGAAGAAGTGGAAAATTGGAAAAAGCTGCCCCGCCAGCCTGGCCACGGGAAATTAAAGGACTGGTTATTAGTCTTGTCATTTTCGCCATGTGACATATGCGCATCCCTATATAGCCGGCGTTTCTTTAACCTAGGGATAACCCAGGGATTAACTGAGCGAGATTAATATTTGAGAAAAGACTGCCCATTTATATATTTAATAGCCGGCATAGTTTAACGGTTCTGATATTACAATTGAGAAAGCTAGATATGCTTAGAGATGAACAAAAAAAACTGTACGATGACTTTTATGAATCAACGCATGAGAATGTATTCCTCGATGCAACAACAGAAATATTAGTCGGGTTATCAGCAGCACTATCATTAAACTGTCAGCCCTGTACAAAATACTATCTTGAAAAGGCGAAAAAGGCGGGCATAAAGAAGGGAGAAATATCAGAAGTTATTGCTAAGGTAATGGCTGTGTCAGCTGGTCAAAAAAGACTGCAGACGGAAGAAGTCATAAAAAAAAGTAATATTAAACTTGATGAGTTTTTATAAACTTAAATTCCATCGACCCTGGATGTTTATAAAATTATTATGCATGAAATATCGATGCAGGCATTCAATGTGAAAAGTCTGTAAAGGTACAAATTTGTATAGCCGTGATACCCATAGAATCATTAACAAGCTTCGTTATTGCTTCAGTTCTATTAGCGCTTGCGCCCGGGCCTGACAATATCTTCGTATTGACCCAGTCTTCTGTGAATGGTCCCAGGGCAGGTCTGTCTGTGACATTAGGTTTATGTACGGGTTTACTTGTTCATACATCAGCAGTTGCGCTTGGGCTGGCAGCGCTGTTCAATACGTCCTATGCTGCATTTACTACGGTAAAAATCATTGGTGCTCTGTACCTGTTATATCTTGCCTGGCAGGCCTTCCGGGCCTCCTCACATAAAATAAAGAATAGCCAGGCAAGAAAGCTAACGGGATTACAGTTTTACTTTAGAGGGGTAGTTATGAATGTGACCAACCCAAAGGTAACGATCTTTTTCCTCGCCTTTCTTCCCCAGTTCACCAACCCAGATTATGGCCCTGTCGTGCAACAGGTCTTTTTGCTTGGCACGGTCTTTATTTTTGTAACATTGGTTATATTCGGTGGTGTTGCAGTGTTGTCAGGCTCGGTAGGATCCTGGTTAAACAGGTCACCGCAGACACAGATTATTATGAACCAATTAGCAGGCATGGTATTTGTTATCATGGCATTAAAACTTGCTACAGCGAATATTAGTAGCTGATTGTATCTAATGAATGTGTTTCAGATGATAGAAAAGAATTATTTATGTATTGTATTACGGATAAAATTAGTCTCCTGAGGTGTAGTTATTAACTCAATTCAGGGTTTGCTGAAAGGCAGTAAGCTAATATTAATGGAGGCGGCAATTGTTGAACAGCTAAGGCGATCTGCCGACATCAACTTACATAAAAGTTTAATTAATGCCCCATTGATTTATCACAGGCCAGGAAGACTGGCATTAAAGAATCTTTACCAGTCCTACATTAATATTGCAGTGAATGCAGACACTCCTTTCCTAATGTGTACGCCAACCTGGAGAGCAAACAAAGCCAGGGTCTATGCCTCAAATATCAGCCATTCAATAAATAGTGATGCCGCGAAATTCATGAATGATATTCGCGATGCCCAAAGTCATGGCAAGGCACTGATTAAAATTGGTGGAATGATTGGCTGTAAAAATGACTGTTACCAGCCTGCTGAAGGACTGACTGTTGCCGAGTCAGAAACATTTCACTCATGGCAAATAGAGCAACTTTTTCAAGCAGGTGTTGATTTTCTTATTGCGGAGACGCTGCCGAATATTGAGGAGGCCGCAGGGATAGCAAAAGCAATGGAAATAACCGGCCTGCCGTACATTATTAGTTTTGTTATTAATCGGAATGGTTATGTACTGGATGGAAATAGTTTATCTGAAGCAGTCAATTATATTGATACGATAACTAGCAACAAACCAGCTGGCTATATGGTTAATTGCGCTTATCCGAGTTTTATACAACCAGCGCTGCAACCAGAAGAACTATTTACCCGTCTTATTGGTTGCCAGGCAAATGCATCGTCGTTAGATCATTGTGAGCTTGATGAGTCTGACCAGCTATCAGTTGATGAAATTTCACAATGGGGAGATTCAATGCTGGAACTGAATAGATTATACGGTTTGAAAATACTCGGCGGTTGCTGTGGCACAGGTACCGAGCATTTGAACTACATAATCAATAACTAAATGGCAAATTCCAGGTAAAGTGGTTTCTCCTCTTCGATGACAGGGAACATCGCTGCATATAATTTTGCATAGTTCGTTAGGCACGAGTAAGGCATGTCATTAGAATTGATAGCAATTATGAATGAGTGTGTTTAATCGGTATTTATAGGATAATATTTTTTCAGGCAACTCTTTTGCCATTCTAAATAATCAGATTGATACTACTCTCGGATTACGTGCTGTGCCATGACTGTAAATCCAACACCCGTTTTACTGGAAAGCCTTTACTGGATAACGATGATTGCAGTAATTGTCTCATCAGCTTCTGGTGTCCTGAAAGCAGGCTTCAAACAGTTCGACTTATTCGGTGTGATCATTATTGCGATTGCAACAGGACTGGGAGGTGGTTCGTTGCGTGACATGTTACTTGATCGTGAGGTTTTCTGGATTCGCGACCAGGGTTTTTTTATAGCCTCGCTATGCAGCGCCATTGCCATTTTTCTATCTGCGCGCCTGATTGTAATTCCTCCGAGGTTTTTTCTGGTTGCAGATGCAGCGGGTCTGGCAACTTTCGGAATAGCTGGAACACTGGTGTCACTGATGGTAGGAGCCCCCTGGCTGGTCGCCAGTTTTATGGGGGTAATGACAGGTACGATGGGAGGAATATTTCGTGATGTATTATGTAATGAGCCGCCTGTCGTGTTTCAAAGCCCGCTCTATGCGACGGTGTCCTGGGCAGGTTCACTATTTTTCATTGTACTATTGAATATAAACCTTGAAGTGACGATGGCCGCCAGCATAGCTGGTTTATCCATATTTATCGCTCGATTGCTGGCAATTTTCTTTGATATCAGCTTGCCCAGGTTTCGCTTCAAGTCATAAGTGGTCAGTAGTAAAAAGGTACAGAACTAGATGCAGGAATGTGTAGTGGCCTGCTTATAGGTTTATAAAGCCTGTAATTTAAGCAGTATGGAGGCGTAACTTATGCACGAGCATGAAAAAATTGATTATATTGAATTACCAGCTAAAGATATCGAGGCAACTAAATTATTTTTCAATACTGTTTTTGGCTGGTCATTTACTGATTTTGGAACTGAGTATAGCTGCTTCACTAACCAGGGGATAAATGGCGGATTCTACAAATCAGATTTAATCTCTTCTGCAGTAAACGGAAGTGCCCTTGTTGTTTTTTATAGTAAAGAACTAGAGGCCACGCAGTTAAAAATTGAACAAGCCGGCGGATCAATAGTTAAACCGGTATTTTCATTTCCCGGTGGACGGCGTTTTCACTTTTCTGACCCGAATGGTAACGAGTATGCTGTATGGTCAGAGCAATAATTTAATACAGGACAGTGAAGAATTTTAACTTAGACCCGAGACTTGCAAAAGACTGCCTGGTATTGGGCAGGATGAATATCAGCATGTTGTTGCTGATGAATAATTCACTCGTGCCATGGTTTATTCTGGTGCCGAAAACATCCGAAAAAGAAATTTATGATTTATCATCGGCAGACCAGGCTGCTCTTATGCAGGAGATCAATAATTTATCCGCTTTTATAAAAGATAATTTCGATATTACTAAACTGAATGTCGCCTCGATAGGCAATATTGTTAGTCAGTTACATGTGCATGTGGTTGGCCGGAATATATCGGATTACTGCTGGCCGGGTGTTGTCTGGGGGGCATCAGAGATAAAGCCGTACAATGATGCGCAGGTAAGTAAAATCACAACGGACCTTAGAGAGCAGCTTGGAGAAATATTTACATAAGAAACCCTGTAAAGACTCTTTTTATAAACGAGAAGATATTTCAAAAGAGAACCGACCAATGGACTGCATGATTCTATAGATAGCCTGGCTATAAAAAATTTATCGGAGAGCTGGTAAAATAGTCATGGCTATACGCGTCATCATGACGGCATCAATAATTTTCTGTAGTAAGGATGATGGGATTGAAAGGCATCAACATCTGGAGAAATTTATTCTATAAAGCGTTTCTTTATGAAATGTGACCAGCAAAGAAAAAGAAACATTAACCAATAGGAAAAATAAAAAATGACCAAAGGTAAGAAATACGATTACCGAATAAAACAGGATAATGATAGCTGGGCCGTAGAAATCATCAGGCGTAAAACTGCAAAAGAAACCGTTGTATCAAAAAGTAAAAGTGGCTTTTCCTCTGAATTGGCAGCTCAGGAGTGGGGGAAAACAGAGCTAGAAACATTTCTGCAGAATCTCAGTGAACGTAATAAAATCCGAGCAGAAAAACGCAACAAGGTGAATAAAAAGAAGCCATCGAGCTTATAAGGTTAGAGTAAAATTGATCTCATCAACAGGTAAAAGGAATTATTGAGTCAGACTTCAAAGCAGACTGTCGAAAGAAGTTTCAGTGTAATCTGATGTGCTGGAAAATTGTAAAACAGCCAGGCTGTTATGCAGTAAATAATAATTTCGATTTTTTATAAAATGAGCTTCCACAATTTAGCAGGAGTTTTACGATGGTTTTTAAACAACAGTATTTATTATTCTTTTGTCTTTTATCACCATTTGCTTTAGCTAATGAATCAGATGTAGTTAAAGAAGGTGAGCAATTGTATAAAGCACATTGCTCTGCATGTCACGGCAGCACAGGCGGTATGGATATGAGTAAAAGACTTGCACCGCCGATAATAGCAGTAAGAATGCACTACATCGGTTCTTATCCTGACAAGGATTCATTTGTTATGGCGGTGGCGGACTGGCTAGAAAAACAGGATGAAAGTAAAAGCCTGATGCGCGGTGCAATTCGTCGATTTAATCTCATGCCACCGGTTTATGTTAGCAGGCAGAATGCCGAAAAAATTGCCTCCTATATCTACGAAGGAGAGTTAGAAACACCAGCAGGTTTCGATGAACATGTGCAGAAAATGCATGGTAAAAGGCATTGAGTCTGGTGTAATAGCTGAATCCTGCGGCATCTTGATTTCACATGACACTGTCATGCAAGCAGAAAAATGTGCCAGAATGGGATTGTCATGCTGGATAATGGCTACTGTAATGACTATTGATTGATGGCAGTTTTCAATTAGATAGTTTTGCAATGAAAGTCATTTAACAGGAAGTACAGGCCAGGCTCTTTCGGTCAGTTTTTTGCTAAATAATTATCTAATAAAAATTTGTATGCTGATGCTGCCAGAGAACGTACCGGGCAAACAGGAACAGCACTGCAATCTGCAAAGAGAGGATATACATGAAAAGTACCCGCAATACCTGGGCACTGCTAATAGTGCTTTTACTCAGTACAGCTGAAGCGTATGCCAACCCTCCTCTCGCCTATGAGGGGCGCAGGCTTTATGTATCGTATTGTCTTTTATGCCATGGCCCAGAAGGCAAAGGTGATGGGCCACTTGCCAAGGTGATGGATATTAGCCCTGCAGACCTTAGCACTACCGTGCGCTCAAGAAGCGACACTATACTGACTAAGATTATTACTGGTGAGGGTCGACAGACCATAACAGGGCGAGACCGTCATAACATGCTTAATGAAGCCATGCCGGAATGGAAAGATGTTTTCAGCCAGACCCAGATTCAGTCCTTGATTGCATACCTGCGCTTTCTCAGCAGGGCCAAGTATGATCTTATGGGGGATCCAGAAGTAGGTATGCAACTGTATGATAAGTATTGCCAGGTTTGCCATGGTGAGGAAGGCGATGGTGATGGCATTATGACCAAGTTGATGGGAATCACACCTATGGATCATACCAACCCGAACGAGACTAACAGTCTTGATAATGAAGAATTATCGAGGCGCATCCTTGATGGAAAAGGCAGGTTTATGCCGGCCTGGCGTGACATCCTTAGCAAGAGCGACGTCGAGGCACTGGTTAGCTATATACGTTTGTTATCACAGTGATTACTGCTAACAAAGGCAAGCACACTATCCTTTTATTACTTGCCGCGCATTAATGATCCCAGGATGCCGCGCAGGAATTTTCCTCCTTCGCGGCCAAGGGTGGTGCCGACCGAGCGTGCAGCACTCTTAAGCATGGCCTCTGACCAGCTCTGGCGACTGGATGTTCGTTTGCCTGATGTGCTTGATTTTCTTTTAGCTTCTTCTTCAGCTGCTTCTTGTTGACTCTGTTCCGCTTTGAGTGCGCGTTGCTTGAGTAATTCGTAGGCAGATTCACGATCAACCGCATTATCGTATTTGCCGCTGAACGGTGAGCGTTTTATCTGTTCCTTGCGTTCGCTAGCAGTTAACGGGCCCATTTGAGATTCCGGTGGGCGAATTAAAACCCGTTCGACAATCGTCGGGCTGCCTTTTGCATCAAGTGTCGATACCAGTGCTTCACCGATTCCCATCTCTGTGATCACCTGCTGCGTATCCAGCGCAGGATTCGGCCGGAAATTTTCAGCAACCGCTTTGATCGCTTTTCTGTCTTTTGGCGTAAAGGCGCGCAATGCATGCTGAACCCGCAATCCAAGCTGACCAAGTACATCTTCAGGGATATCCAGTGGGCTTTGTGAAATGAAATATACGCCTATGCCTTTAGAGCGAATAAGACGTACAACTTGCTCAACTTTATCCAGCAGAGGTTTCGGTGCCTGGTCAAAAAGCAGATGGGCTTCATCGAAAAAAAACACCAGCTTCGGGCGGTCAGCGTCACCTATTTCCGGTAATTCTTCAAAAAGTTCAGATAATAGCCATAACAGGAAGGTGGCATATAGCCGCGGTGAGTTTGATACCAGTTTAGTCACATCCATGATGCTAATGACGCCGTTGCCGGAGAAATCTGTTTTCATCAGGTCTTCAATGCTGGCGGCAGGCTCACCAAAAAAGAATTCGGCCTGTTGTTCTTCAAGAACCAGCAATCGTCGTTGTATTGCACCGATGCTGGCGCTTGAAATATTGCCGTATTCAGATTTGAGCTCCTTTGCATTATCACCCATCCAGATCAGCATCGAACGCAGGTCCTTCAGGTCGAGAAGCAATAACTCGTTATCATCAGCAATTCGGAATGCACTATAGAGAATGCCTGTCTGGGTGTCGTTGAGCTCAAGTAAAGTGGACAGCAATAAAGGGCCCAGTTCCGAGATGGTAGTTCGAAACGGATGACCCTGATTACCAAATAAATCCCAGAATACTATCGGATACGGACGCGCCTGGTAATCTTCGATCTTGATGGCCGAGACACGTTCATCAACTTTTGCATGGGGTTTGCCTGCTTTTGACATTCCGGAAAGGTCGCCTTTGACGTCAGCCATAAAGACAGGAACACCAAGCTTGGAAAAGCCTTCTGCAAGGATTTGCAGGGTGACTGTTTTACCCGTACCAGTAGCACCGGCGATGAGTCCATGACGGTTTGCCATGGCAGCATCCATGATTACCTGCCCCTTTTCACTGCCGCCGAT
Organism: Gammaproteobacteria bacterium; assembly: GCA_033791885.1. GTDB lineage: Bacteria > Pseudomonadota > Gammaproteobacteria > BMS3Bbin11 > BMS3Bbin11 > BMS3Bbin11. The sequence goes on from JASJFV010000150.1 coordinate 7,755, forward strand.
GAGCAGTTCTGCTTTGTCTTCCATCTATTTCCCTTGTAGGTTTTGTGTTTGGATCGATATTTTGCAGTTCTATGATAACGCCGAATTATTCTGGAATCTCCGATTTCTTCTAAATGAGTGAGAAATGTTTGAATACAAAAAGATGCAAATGATATCACCTGGCAGCACTTTGCCAGGTCGCAGCGAATCCATACAACTAGCCAGCAGGCATTATGTTACAGGTAATCCTGTGCAGGAACCGTTTCCTGAAGATATTGAACTTGCCCTGTTTGGCCTTGTCTGTTTCTGGGGTGCAGAGCGTCGATTCTGGCAGTAAGAGGGAGTGTGGTCGACAGCTGCGGGCTACGTGGGTGGATACACAGACAATCCCACTTATGAAGAAGTGGGCAGTGGTCAAGCAGGCCACAATGAGGCGGTCAGTGTAGCTTATGACAGTAACATAATAGATTTTATTGCTCTTTTACAGGTTTTCCGGGAGTCGCACGACCTACGCAGGGAATGCGCCAGGGCAACGACAGGGGGACACAATACCGCTCGGGAATCTATTGTATGAATGATGCTCAGTATGAACAGGCTATTGCTTCTCGGGATAGTTATCAATCCCAGCTAACTGCTTGTGGATTCGAAATCATCACAACAGAGATAATAGGGGCAGAGAAATTTTACTTTGCTGAGGATTACCATCAGCAATACCTGGCACAGAATCCAGATGGGTATTGTGGGCTTGGTGGACCCGGTGTTTCCTCTGTGGCAGAAGAAAAAATCGATTCCTGAGAGTAATTATTCAGCGACAAATGATGCGAAGTGGCAATCGTTCAGGTTATATTCAACAGTATCGGGAAAAATATAATGTTTACAGGTGAGAAATGATAAACAAAATAATTGGGGTTGCTGTTGCTTTCATTTTCATTTTTGCTGCTTCAGCTGCAAGCGCAGCTGTGCCGTCCGGTGATATGACGCTGCTCATTGCCAAAGACAAAACGCGTGTCTATGCCAGTTATTACCGCGCGATGAATAATAATTCAAAAATTGTTTTGTTGTTTCACCAGGCGGGTTCTAACCGGATGGAATATGAGCCTCTTTTGTCTTCCTTGCACATTGCCGGGTTTGATACTCTGACTGTCGATCAGCGCTCAGGTGATACACGCTGGGGTGCTGATAACATGACGGTAAAGCGCCTTGGCCAGTCTGCTGAATATGCTGACGCCTACCCCGACCTGGAAGCGGCTTTGGAATATGCAGTAAAGCGCAAGTATAAAACGATAGTTGTCGTAGGAAGCTCCTATTCTGCATCACTGGCAATTGTGCTGGGGAGCAAGAACCCTAACAAAATCGATGCTGTTGCTGCCTTTTCTCCTGGTGAATATTTCCCGGATAAAAACTGGATAAAGACCGCTGCAGGAAATTTACAGATACCCCTGTATGTAACCGGTGCCAGCAATGAAAAACAGCGAGTTGAAGAAGTGCTGGTAAGGACAGAGGGCAACGATGTTACCAACTACCGTCCGTTAAACTCGGTACACGGTGTATCAACCTGTCGTCAGGATATGAACCCGGAAGGATATAAAGAGAACCTGGATAACTTTTTAAGTTTTATCAAGCGCTTCAACTAAGCCAGATTATTTCCAATCCTGAAGAAAACATAAATAAAGCATTAAAAAAGCCCCGCCTGTTACCAGGCGGGGCTTTTTATTATGCTAACACTGAAACGTGTCAGGTGTTGGCATACAGGCCGGTTTACATCATACCGCCCATACCACCCATACCACCCATACCGCCCATGTCACCCATGTCCGGCATTCCACCACCAGCAGAATCAGTAGGCTTATCAGCTACCATCGCTTCAGTTGTGATCATAAGGCTGGCAATAGATGATGCATTCTGCAGCGCGGTGCGGGTTACCTTGGTAGGGTCAAGGATACCCATTTCAATCATGTCACCGTACTCGCCGGTCGCAGCATTGTAACCAAAGTTGCCACTACCTTCGCTTACCTTGTTGACAACGACGGAACCTTCTTCACCGGCATTGGCAACTATCTGACGCAATGGGTCTTGTAGCGCACGAGCAACGATGGCTATGCCAACGTCCTGATCATGATTGTCACCTTTGACTTTTTTGACAGCACTGACGACACGAATCAGTGCCGCGCCACCGCCTGGTACCACGCCCTCTTCTACTGCAGCACGGGTAGCGTGCAAGGCATCTTCAACACGCGCCTTTTTCTCTTTCATTTCGACTTCTGTTGCAGCACCAACTTTGATTACAGCTACACCGCCAGCCAGTTTGGCAACGCGTTCCTGCATTTTTTCCTTGTCGTAATCAGAGCTTGCTTCTTCAATCTGAGCACGAACCTGGGTAACGCGAGCACTGATGTCGTCATGGCTGCCTTCACCATCAATAATAGTGGTGTTTTCCTTCGATACCTGGATGCGCTTGGCGCTGCCCAGCTGTTCGAGGGTTGCTGTTTCGAGGCTCAAACCGACTTCTTCTGAAATCACCTGGCCGCCGGTCAGGATAGCGATATCCTGCAGCATGGATTTGCGACGGTCACCAAAACCTGGCGCCTTGACGGCACATACTTTGACGATGCCACGAATGTTATTAACCACCAATGTGGCAAGCGCCTCGCCTTCGATATCTTCAGCGATAATCAACAGCGGACGGCTGGCCTTGGCTACGGCTTCGAGAACAGGCAGCAGCTCACGGATGTTTGAGATTTTTTTCTCGTTTATCAGGATCAGCGGGTTCTCCATGTCAGCACTCATGCTGTCCTGGTTGTTGACAAAGTATGGCGACAGATAACCGCGATCAAACTGCATGCCTTCAACGATATCCAGTTCGTTGTCCAGCGCAGTACCTTCTTCAACTGTGATTACACCTTCTTTACCGACTTTTTCCATCGCCTGGGCAATGATGTCACCGATAGAGGTGTCAGAGTTTGCAGAAACAGTGCCGACCTGGGCAATTTCCTTGTGATCAGAGCATGGGCGGGACAGTTTCTTTAGTTCTTCTGTCGCAACGACTACAGCCTTGTCTATGCCACGCTTGAGATCCATAGGATTCATCCCGGCAGCAACGGATTTCAGTCCTTCGCGTACCAGGCCCTGTGCCAGAACGGTAGCTGTTGTTGTACCGTCACCGGCAATGTCAGATGTTCGGGAGGCAACTTCTTTCAGCATTTGCGCACCCATATTCTCGAACTTGTCTTCCAGTTCGATTTCTTTGGCGACAGAAACGCCATCCTTGGTGACAGTTGGTGCACCGAACGCCTTGTCCAGTACAACATTGCGGCCTTTAGGGCCAAGTGTAATCTTTACTGCGTCCGCCAGGATATTGACACCGGCAAGGATGCGAGCTCGTGAACTTTCACCAAATTTAACTTCTTTTGCAGACATGTTTTTTCGTCCTCTAAATTTTCTTTGTGTTAACTAATCGTTTATTCGACAATGGCCATGATGTCGTCTTCGCGCATGACGAGAAGCTCTTCGCCATCGATCTTGACCTCGGTACCGGAATATTTTCCGAACAGCACTTTGTCTCCTGCTTTGACATCAAGTGGGCGGACATCGCCATTTTCACTGATTTTCCCGTTGCCTACGGATACCACTACGCCTTCCATTGGTTTCTCGGTGGCGGAATCAGGCAGGACAATGCCGCCGGCTGTGGTGCGTTCTTCATCTAGTCGACGTACGACTACACGGTCATGAAGCGGACGAATACTCATCGTTATTAAATCTCCAATTGTAATAAAAAATAAAAATAGTTTTAGCGTTTTAGCACTCTACTGCGTTGAGTGCTAATCATATACATGCGCTGAAGCATGTCAAGTTGCTAGACAAATAAGGACGTATGGAGAAAATTCAAGGTGAAAAATGCCTGAGAGGGTGATATTTGGGCATTTTTATCGATAATTAATAATGAAGCACTGAGACGTTAGATAGTTTGTTAGAGAATTGTTAACATAAACGCGGAAACCATTGTCATTAGCCTGGAATTATACAAACGGGTTCTTAATAAGGTAAGGGAGGAAACCAGTGAGTAACAAAAAGCAAAACGCACCTATCCTGGTGCCGGTTGATTTTTCACCCACGTCTGAAGCGGCACTTTTATGGGCCGCTGATATGGCGGCCTGCAAGGTCACCCCGCTGGTAATCCTGCATGTCGTTCATGATCCGGGTAAGAATCCAGGCTATTACGCGGTAAAGGGACGCAAGAAACAGCTACACCGGATGCAGGATACCGCTGTCGATATGTTGAACGATTTCCATAAGGAAATGGTAAAAAAACATCCTGACCTTAGCATGTTAAAGAAAGCCGAACTTAAGCTTGTCGTAGGCATACCGGTTACCCGGATTCTGGAGGTCGTAGAAAAAATCAATCCCTTGATGGTTTGCATGGGCAGCCAGGGTCGAACCGGCCTGGGGCACCTGCTGCTAGGCTCCAAGGCAGAGCAGGTTGTGCGATTGTGCCCAGTGCCGGTAGCAATAGTCAAATCACCCGTAGAAGATAAAGAGAATGATTGAGCGGTTATATTACATTGAGCTTAATCATCAATTTTTCCTCTCCAGCCTTGATGGTTTGATCTATCAGCAAGCCATGTAAATTAAATAATAATATTGTTAAGAGGTGTATCGAATGAATAACCTTTTGTCATCACTAAATGACGGTATTGTTCTACGTCGTCCTTATATAGTCGCTCTGGGATTACTGCTTGGCGCGGTAATTGTTCCGGCTTTTGCGGCTGCGACGGGGAGCAGTGACGACATGGACTGGGGCAACATGGCGATGAAGCTGCTGGGTGGTCTGGCTCTGTTCCTGTATGGAATGGAGATGATGGCTGATTCACTCAAGGCTGCAGCGGGTGAGCGTATGAAAGTGATTCTCGCCCGGCTCACGACCAACCGTTTCATGGGCGCGGCTACGGGTGCATTTGTCACGGCTATAATTCAATCCTCCTCGGTAACGACGGTACTGGTAGTAGGCTTCATCACGGCCGGGCTGATGTCTATGGCACAGTCTGTCGGCGTCATTATGGGCGCCAATATTGGTACTACAATTACCGCACAAATAGTTGCCTTTAAAGTCACCAAGCTTGCCTTGCTGATGGTCGCTGTAGGTTTTGGCATGCTGTTCTTCTCTCATAAGGAGAAGATCAAGCAGTATGGCGGTATGCTGATGGGGCTGGGTCTGGTCTTTTTCGGCATGAGTGTGATGAGTGATGCGATGAAGCCATTGCGCGACTATCAGCCATTTCTTGACCTCATGATCTCGATGGAAAACCCCTTTGTCGGTATCCTGGTTGCTGCTGCATTTACCGGTCTCATTCAATCTTCATCTGCGACTACAGGTATCGTTATCGTCATGGCCAGCCAGGGTTTTATCACCCTGCCAGCAGGCATAGCGCTGGCATTCGGTGCTAATATCGGTACCTGCGTGACAGCCATGCTGGCCGCTATTGGGAAACCAAGAGAGGCACTGCGGGCAGCAGTGGTACATGTGCTGTTCAACGTGTTTGGTGTCGTGATCTGGCTGGCTTTTATCGATGATCTGGCGCAGTTTGTAACCTGGTTCTCACCGGTACACGAGGAGTTATCCGGCACCGCCAAACTGGCTGCTGAGACGCCGCGACAGATTGCCAACGCGCATACTGTTTTCAATATTGCCAACACGCTTATATTTATTGGCTTCACTACTCAGTTCGCTCGACTGGTCGAGTGGCTGGTGCCTGACAAGCCAATCGAAGAAGAATTGATTACTCAACCCAAGTACCTGGATGAGGATTTACTGGAGACGCCTTCGCTGGCACTGGACAGGGTGCGGCTCGAAATCGGCAATACGGGCAAGCGTGTTCTGGATATGATGCAGCAGATATTGCCAGCTTTAATAGATGGCGATAAGGAGGCACTGAAAGAGATTGCCAAAATTGATGATGTAGTGGACACCCTGCATGGCCACATTATCACCTATTTGGGCAAGCTCAGCAGGAAAACATTGACGGACAAGCAATCTGACGAATTCGTAAACCTTATGGCGGCGGCGAATGATCTGGAGAGTATAGGTGACGTCATCGAGACAGACCTGGTTTATCTCGGTATGGAGCGAATTGAAAATGGCATAACTATCAGTGCAGCTACACGTGAGGTATTTGAAAACTTGCACAAGGAAGTTTCAATGTCGGTAGCAATGGCCCTGAATGCAGTGATGGAAAAAGACGAGGAGGCTGCACTGGGAGTGCTTGGAATGAAAGATTACATCGCCTTGCTTGTGCAGTCGGCGGATCGTCACCAGGCGCAGAGGCTTGTCGCAGATGAGCCAAATCGCCTGGAGGCCTATGCGATGGAAATTGATGTAATTGAGAAATTAAAGCGAATCTATTACTTCTCAAAACGAATCGCCAAGGCTTCCCTGCTTGAGGCTGCAACGGAAAAAGCAGCTGACTGAAGGGCAGCTGCTTTTTGTCTGTAAAACCCTGTTAAGGGCAGTTCTCCGGGCCTGAATAATTCTCTTAAACGCTAAGCGTGATCCGGACTCTGGCTATAACCGCTGTCTATTTCTGGCGTGCTTTTTTCAGTGCCTTTAGCCCTTTCTTACGTTGGGCATGGAGGATTTCGGCACGTTTTTCCAGCATATCGCGCTTCTTCCCCTTGTCCGTTTTTTTCGCCTCGGCCAGCAATGCCTTTTCCTTCTTCTTCAGCTTGCCGATGATTTTCTCCAGTTCATCAGCCTTTTTCTTACGGTGCTTGGCACTGAGGTCGAGGTAGCTGCCCAGGCGGTCGAGTAGTGTCGTTTCTGTCATAGCATCTTTCCTGTGTTGATGATCTTATATTGTATATGCTATTCGCTACGAGCGCTTGCAGTTTCTAGTTCATCCAGTTCAGCTTCGGTCAATAGTACATCCTGTTCAGCGTCGCTGAGTGTGCGGCTGTGCCTTACAAACAGGATTTCGGCGGTATCGACGAGTTTGTTGAAAATCTCCTGTCCGTAATTGGAATCGTTCAGCAGTGAAATTGTCATTTCGCCGGGCATCTTATCTTTCGACATATGCATGGCAATGCTCGCGTTTAATTCCTCGCAGTGGTCCTTCATTACCAGGCGCAGGTTGTCTAGTGACAATACCGGTGATTCATCCTTGCCCTCCAGTCGAATCTGTTCCAGATTCCGGATCAGCAGTGACAGCTGAACGCGCATATTGTTGTACAGCATGCGTTGTTCGTCATTAGTAGAAACGGCTGCTTTTTCAAGGTTCTTACGCAGGTGCTTACTGGCCTTGATGGCATCGACCATGCCCTGGTTGGCCTCGCGCAGCCAGTGGATACCCTCTGCTTGCATTTTCTCCCAGGAGAACCCGGAACGACCAATGAACGAAATTATAGCGCTGTATAACGGCTTTATCTCTGTGTCGTAGGCCTTGTCGATATCAAAATCCGGCAACTTGTGTTGAGACTGCGCAACAGCG
>JASJFV010000151.1:0-3916 GCA_033791885.1 Gammaproteobacteria bacterium
GATGATGGATGTCAATCTAAAAGGCATGTTCTTAAGCTGCCAGGTATTCGGTGCACGGATGGCTAAAGGCAATGGTGGAAGCATAATTAATATAGCTTCTATCTACGGCATATTATCGCCCGATCAGAGAATATACGAATACCGAAAAGAAAAAACCGGCAAGCCATTTTATAAGCCAATTACCTATTGTGTAGCAAAATCCGGTGTCCTGAATATGACCCGCTACCTTGCAACCTATTGGGCCAAACAAAATGTCCGCGTTAACTCACTGACACTTGGTGGTGTATTCAATCATCAGGATGAAGATTTTTTAAACGGATACAATAATAAAGTACCTCTCGGTCGTATGGCACGAGCTGATGAATATAATGGTGCCATCGTTTTTATGGCATCGGATGCTTCTTCCTATATGACGGGTTCAAACATGGTAATCGATGGTGGTTTCAGCAGCTGGTAAGGACATGAACGAAATAGTAATTCCAAAACAAATAACAAACTGGATCAATGGCGAGCAACGAAGTGCACAAAGTGCTGAATGGTTGCCAAAATTCTCTCCTGCTACGGGTGAGGAAATCTATCAACTTGCTCGGTCCGCAGCTGAAGATATCGATACTGCCGTAAATGTTGCAATGAAAGCACAGCCGGCGTGGGCTGATACACCGGCAGTACAGCGCGGCCTGGTATTGCATGAAATTGTAAAAGGACTGCAGAACCACCGCGAGGAAATGGCGCAGGTGGTAGCTAAAGAAACGGGCAAGGCGCTCAAAGAAGCCGCTGGCGAGACAGAAGGAGCCATACAACAGGGTCTGTTTATGGCAGGTGAAGGGCAACGTCTTTATGGTCGCACGACAACCAGCGGTGTAGCCAACAAGTACGCCATGACAGTGCGTCAGCCTTTAGGTGTGGCGGGTCTTATAATTGCTGCCAATACACCGATTGCCAATGTTGCCTGGAAGGTTTTTCCCGCATTAATCTGTGGTAATGCTGTAGTGTTAAAAGCAGCAGAGGATACGCCGGCAACGGCCTGGCTGTTTGCCGCGATAGCCAGGGAAGCAGGCCTTCCTGATGGCGTACTCAATGTTGTGCAGGGATCTGGTTTAGAAGCGGGTGCTCCACTGGTTGAACATAAGGCTGTAGACGTGGTCAGCTTTACTGGATCGACCCGGGTCGGCCGCGAGATTGCCGCAAAGGTAGGGCATCGTCTTGGGCGGGTATCGTTGGAGCTGGTCGGCAAAAACCCTCTGGTGGTCTGTGACGATGCGGACCTGGAAAATGCTGCACGCTGGGTGTGCCTGTCTGCTTTTAGTAACGCAGGTCAGAGGTGTGCAGCAGGTTCCCGAATAATCATTTTCGACGCAGTGTACGATAAATTCAGAGACATGCTGGTTGAGCATGCAGCCGCGCTTAAGGTGGGGCCAGGTGATGAGCACGACCTTGGGCCGGTCATTAATGAACGCCAGATCAACTGTATGTTGGCTGCGATTGATGAAGCGAAATCTAAAGATGCACGTGTGTTGATAGGTGGCGAGCGCCTAACAGGTGATGACTATCACGGTGGTTACTACATGGCGCCGACACTGGTAGAGGCTGTAGCACCTGACGATGCCATGTCAACCACGGAACTGTTTGGGCCTATTGCAAGCCTGTACCGGGTGAAGGATTTCAGCGAGGCTCTTGATCTGGCAAATTTATCTCCTTATGGCCTGACTGCATGTATTCATACCCGCGACTTTAACCGCGCCATGGAGTTCAGCTACCGGGTGCAGGCAGGTGCGACTGTTGTCAATGCCGGAACTTATGGAAGCGAGCCGCATATGCCTTTCGGTGGTTTCAAGCAGTCAGGCAATGGCACACGCGAACCGGGAACTGAGGCACTGGATGTCTATTCGGAGCTCAAGGATATTTATTTAATTGTTGATCCAGCACGGGTGTAATCTTTGAGCAGTCTCGTTGCATTAATCCCGGCACGCTCAGGTTCTAAACGCGTACCTGGTAAGAATATCCGCAGGTTGGCGGGACATCCGCTTATTGCCTATACCATTGCCGCCGCGCTTGAGAGCGGAGTATTTGGTGCAGTTGTAGTGTCAACGGATTCCGAAGACTATGCAGAAATTGCCCGGCACTATGGTGCAGAAGTACCGTTCCTGCGTCCGGCGGAATTAGCCGGCTCTCTGTCGCCAGATATAGAGTGGGTAGAACATGCAATACTGGCGCTTGAAAATCTTGACCGGAGCTATGATGGGTTTAGTATCCTGCGACCAACCAGCCCGTTTCGACAGGCGAAAACGATACAACGAGCGTGGCAGACATTTAATACTGAGCAAGGCGTAGATTCTCTGAGGGCAGTTGAACTCTGTAAGCAGCACCCCGGCAAGATGTGGGTGGTACAGCAGCGCTGTATGACCCCACTGTTGCCATTTTCCCCCGATGAGCAACCCTGGCATAGCAGCCAGTATCAGGCACTGCCCGAAATATTTGTACAAAATGCGAGCCTGGAAATGGCCTGGACTAAAGTAGTGCGCGACAGCAGGACTATCGCAGGTGAAATCGTTTTGCCTTTTTTCACTGAGGGCTTTGAAGGCTTTGATATCAACGAGCCCAAAGACTGGCGGGATGCCGAGTACCTGTTGTCACAGGATAGCGCTGTTTTGCCAGAAGTACGGCAAAAGCCGTTTGCATAACACATTACTTAAAATGAATTTATATTGAGGATTACCGTGGAATTAACTTACGTAGCATACGAAGAAATTAAGCGAATTCGCGAACTTGATTGCAGCAATGTCGAACGCACACGCCTTTTTGCCACGCTTAGCCGAATCAATACACTGTACATGATTATGCAGGCTGGCTCCGGTCATATTGGCAGCAGTTTTAGCGCAATGGATATTGTAAGCTGGTTATATCTGATTGAAATGGAGCTGGCAGAGGATCCCAATGCTGATGGGGATATCTATTTCTCCTCTAAGGGTCATGATGCGCCAGGGTATTACTCAGTATTACTCGGTTTGGGTCGGCTGGATTTTAGTTTAATTCACGAATTGCGTAGACTGAATGGCTTGCCGGGCCATCCAGACGTTGAAGTACCGGGTGTCCAGGCCAATACCGGGTCTCTGGGTATGGGTATATCCAAGGCAAAAGGTATGGTGCTTGCGCACCGCTTACAGAATAAAAAGGCAAAAGTATATGTTTTGACCGGAGATGGTGAACTACAGGAAGGGCAGTTCTGGGAATCCCTTGCTTCAGCGGTACATCTTGGCATGAGCGAGATAACCGTAATTATCGATCATAATAAAATCCAGTCAGATACCTGGGTATCGCTGGTAAATGATCTGGGTGACCTTGAAGCAAAGTTAAAAGCTTTCGGGTGGTATGTGACCCGTTGTGATGGAAATGATGTGCAGGCAGTATCAGGCTGCCTGGAAGAATGTAAAAAAATCTCTGACCGACCACAGATAATTATTGCCGATACACTCAAGGGACAGGGTGTGCCATTTATGGCTGACACCGCTATGCTTGATGAAGGAGAGCTTTACCAGTTTCACAGTGGCGCCCCGGCAGCCGAGGATTATGTAAGAGCATGTGAAGAGCTGATTGAAAATGCCAACGGTCAGCTACGAAGTCTTGGGGCTGAGAAACTTAAGCTTGAACAAGCAGATCTACGACCACGTGCAGTTGTTGATGATCCACAACGCCTGATTGCTGCATATTCTCGTGCGCTGGTGTCTCAGGGTAGGAATAATCCTGCTCTCGTGGCTCTCGATGCCGACCTGGTACTGGATTGCGGTTTGATTCCATTCAGGGAACAATTCCCTGAGCGCTTTGTCGAGTGTGGTATTGCTGAGATGGATATGCTGTCAATGGCAAGTGGTCTGGCACTACGAGGAATGTTGCCTGTGGTGCATACATTCGCCTGATT
>JASJFV010000152.1:0-5788 GCA_033791885.1 Gammaproteobacteria bacterium
GATAGTAGATAAACTGACCTTCTGATGACTTTGAAGGACCTACTACATGGGCAGGGTAATAGTGATTATCATCGTCTGCAGCCGCTATTGCTTCTTCTTCAGTACCCATGATCTGTACACAGCCCGCTGGAAAACGCTTGCGGCTTCGTCTCCTGGTATAGACCAGTGCAGTATGCACCTGTGATACTTTAGTTTCCGGGTCTGGCGGAACGATACCTTTCATGATGATATAAATACCTGTCGTTCTGAAGATATTGTATTACGAAAAGTAACTTAATACACAATCAACTATTGAGTATCTGAGGCATAAAAAAACCCCGCAATATTGCGGGGTCTTCTATAAAACTTAATACTTGTTTAAGTCAGGCGCCTGTGACGTTAGAAGCCTGCGGTCCTTTTGGACCTGTCTCTACGTCATATGAAACTGCCTGGCCTTCTTCTAGCGTTCTAAAACCATCTGAAGCGATAGCAGAGAAATGAACGAATACATCTGCGCTGCCGTCATCAGGTGTTATAAAGCCAAACCCTTTGGAGTTGTTAAACCACTTAACTGTACCTGTAGCCATGTACAAAAAACCTCAAAAATAAAAATGAAAAAATATTACAAATGTCACCTTGCACTACAGCTTATGGACGTTATTGGTCTACTGAAATCGTGCTCAATAATATTGTAATTCTGTTCAATAACGTGAAGATGCAAGAGCATGCAACACACTATTCTGCCCGAGTATATAAGAACAAATTATCATATACAACACCCTTCTTATGCTTGATAAAGCTTGCTAATAACCCTTTCGGCTGCCTCCTTTCCTGTCACTGCAATGCTAGAATCAATAGATTCTCAATAATTGATTGATCTAACCGAATGGCACTGAAAGCAACAATCTATAAAGCTGACCTGCAGCTAGCAGACATGGACCGCAACCATTTCCAGAACTATGCGCTCACTATCGCTCGCCATCCGTCTGAAACAGATATTCGCATGATGGTTCGTCTCCTGGCTTTTGCCCTCAATGCTGATGATGATCTGCTTTTTAGCAGAGGGATCAGTAGTGATGATGAACCCGACATCTGGCAGAAAAGCCTGATTGATGACATCGTGTTGTGGATAGACCTTGGGCAACCAGATGAAAAACGTTTGCGCAAAGCGTGTGGTCGAGCAGAAAAAGTAATCGTGTATAACTATCAGAAGAGAAGTGCTGATGTTTGGTGGAAGCAAATCGAAAGTTCTGTCCTACGATTCGAAAATCTCAGCATTTTTAGTTTTAATGAGGACAGCTGTGATTCTCTTCAGCAGCTAGTCAATCGCAACATGCAATTACAATGTACTATACAGGACGGGGAGTGCTGGTTAACTGACGGCATTTCATCGTCACATATTACATTGCAACAGCGCAAGTAAAGGAAGGATATCAGTGGATACAGATAGCACAACTACCGAAGCCTTTACCCAGCTGACACCCGATCACATGCTCGATGCTATAGAGTCACTGGGCTTAAGATGTGATGGGCGCTTCCTTGCATTAAACAGTTATGAGAACCGTGTCTACCAGGTAGGTATCGAAGACCAGTCCCCGCTGGTGGCGAAATTTTACCGGCCCGCGCGATGGTCGAATGAAGCCATTACTGAAGAACACGAATTCACACTAGCGCTGGCTGCGCTTGAAATTCCCGTCATTGCCCCTGTGATTGATAAAAATGGGGTCAGTCTGCACCAGCATGGCCCATATCGCTTTGCCCTTTACCCCTGTCGCGGTGGCAGAGCGCCGGAACTCGACAACCCTGAACATCTCGAGCAGCTTGGCAGATTTATTGCACGAATACATGCCGAAGGCGCGACAAAAAAATTCAATTACAGACCTGATCTTGATATCGAAAGCTTTGCTATAAAACCGAGAGAATACCTGCTCTCCCATGATTTCATCCCTGTTCATCTTATTAATGCCTATGAAAGCCTGACAACAGACCTGATAAAACAGATAGGACAGTGTTTTGATCGGGCGGGCGATGTAGCTAACATTCGCTTACATGGAGATTGTCATCCGGGCAACATACTGTGGACTGATGATGGACCGCATATAGTTGATTTTGATGATGCCCGCACGGGTCCTGCTATGCAGGATCTGTGGATGTTTCTTTCAGGTGACCGTGCCTATATGACGGCTCGCCTTGCTGACCTACTGGAAGGCTATACACAATTTTATGATTTCAATCCTGTTGAGCTACACCTCATTGAAGCGCTAAGAACCATGCGACTGATTCACTATTCAGCATGGCTGGCGCGACGCTGGGAAGACCCGGCATTTCCCCTCGCCTTCCCCTGGTTTAACAGTATGAACTATTGGGAGGACCAGATACTGACACTGCGTGAACAGGCGGCTTTAATGAATGAACCTGCACTGGTCTGGGATTAAAGGCAGGTTAAAGGGGAAAGAGGAAAGGTCAATAAAAACCTGATACGTGCATCGGTAATATTTTGATTTTGAATTACCTTTCCTCTTTCCTCTTAGACCTGACTTATCAACCCCTGCACCCAAACCTCAAGCTGCTGCATCAGTTTCAACTTTTCATCGTCGAGTTCTTCATCGTATATTTCAAGCAGCCTTTGATTGAAGCCCTCAACAGTAAGTGTGCTGCCGAAATCTCCTTCCAGCAACCTGACACGACAAAAGTCGCGCCACTGGTTTTGCTCTTCTTCGGATAACAGGTGTGGCCAGTTCCTTGCACGGTAACGAGGGAAGATCTGCTGTAGCCTTTGATCTTCGAAGTCCGGTTGCCAGTCCATCAGAACCTCGGGCTTTGTATCCAGTATCTTGTCACATATACGGCGGTCAGAATCGCCAATAAAACCAGCATACAGGGCTGAGTCAACATCCGGCACGTCCATTGCGGAACGTTCCTCAAACACTTCGCGTATCCGTTTTACCAGGCCTTTATCTGCCAGTAGCTGGTCACGGTGCTTTCTGATGCCGGTAAGATCAATTTTCCAGCGCTTGGCTTCAGCGCCACGCAAGGTAGATATTGGTGCAACTGCAGGTGATTTATTGAGATGCAGGCTTTTAATTCCTACACGCTCTGCCCCTTCCGGCATGTCTGCTTTAGGTGTAAACAAACTCTGGCTGATCTCCTTCGCCGACATGGACAACAATCTCTGCGGATCCTGTCGCAGGTCAATAACAACTATTTCATTCTTGTTATGGTTATTCCTGACGACCGGCAGCACCGGTGCGATACGTCCGAACTCTATCGGGTACATTCCCGAGACGTGGAGTATCGGTGTGGCATCCTGAAGGTCTTTTATGATCTTGAGCACTTCATTCTTGCGTCTCAGTTTTAAATAATAATTAAACAGGTCAGGCTGCTTTTGCTTGATCAACCTGGCAAGACCGATAGTCGCATGAACATCAGACAGGGCATCATGCGCTCCGACATGCGGGATATCATTGGCAACAGTCATATCTTCAAGACGAAAACTCGGTACACCATCATCCCGAGTCGGCCAGTTGATGCCCTCGGGTCGCAGAGCAAAGGTCATGCGCACCAGGTCTATAATATCCCAACGGCTATTGCCATTTTTCCATTCCCGCACATAGGGATCATAAAAATTTCGATAGAAACCAAAGCGGGTCACTTCGTCGTCAAAGCGCAGACTGTTATAGCCTGCGCCGCAGGTTCCGGGACGCGACATCTGCTGAAAAATCTGCTGGAAAAAATCAGCTTCTGAGAGACCTTTTTCACTGGCCACCTGCGGTAGCAGCCCGGTAATCATTACTGAATCCGGGTGAGGGATAAAATCTCCACTGGGACGACAATAGATCATCATTTCGTCGTCAATTATTTCCAGGTCGGCATTGGTCCGAATACCGGCAAATTGAGAGGGGCGGTCAGCGCGGGGATTAAGTCCCCATGTTTCGTAGTCGTGCCAGAAAAATGTCATCTCGGACATGATTGAACCTTTATGTATTTGGTTATTAGAGCAAGAACGCAATCATATAGCTTGCAGGTAAGAAGTGACAGGAGGCAAAGGTAATAATTCGGTGTTTAGTGAAACCTGGACTGTACAATAAGTAAAGTTTTCACCCATTCTCTTTTTGTAAATCCTTGAGATACTGAAACAATAAACGTGCAGATTTGGGAGGCTTTTCCTGTTGTAGCTCCTTGCGCGCATTCCGCACCAGTTGCCTTAGCTGCTGACGATCTGCATCCTGGTGTTCACTGACAAGCTGATTAATAGCTTCATCATCGCCGTCAAGCAACCGGTCACGCCAGCGCTCTAGTTGATGAAATGATTTGACTTCCGCTCTCTTCGGTTGTGATATCCGTGCCAGTGTCTGCCGGATGATGACATCATCTTCTTCCCGCAGCAGTTTACCAATATGCTGCAGCTGTCGACGCAGAGCTTCCCGTTTTGAGTTTTGTGCCAGCAAAATCGCATCATAGAGAGATTCCGGGAAATCAAATTTTTGCAAATCCACGACAGGTAAATCAACCAGCTCGCTACCCAGGTCTCTCAGGGCCTGCATTTCACGTTTTACCTGGGATTTACTTTTCCCAGGTTCTTCGTACTCTTCGGTCATCATTTCCTCATTCACAGCTGCCGGGCAGCATTTTAGTGATCCACAAATACTGACGAACAATCAGAGCAGAGCCTTTACCGACTCAAGCATCGGTTGTGCGTCAAGGTAGTCAATAGCAACAGGCCAGGTGGAGTCGTCTATCTTTAGCACCAGGCTTGGAAAACTGTCAGCATGCAGCTGTCTCGAAAGGCGTATTTCCTGAATTAGTGACTGCTGAGTGGAATCGAGCAGCAGATCATTGCTGAAACGTTGATAGTCCAGCCCAATATCTCTAGCCAGGTCAACCAGTGTTTTATTATCCGAGGGGTTTCTCGCCTCCTGATAATATGCCTGCTGGATGCGTGTGGTCATCTCCTCATCGTATTGATCACCCTGCAGGCGCGCTGCAATCACCGCCCTGCATGCAGGGTAAGTCGAACGCCTTGGCTGGCATTTCTGCCAGAAATCAAAGTTGAATCGTACATTTGGGATCTTGCCTTCAATATGCCGCCATGTCTGCTGAATATACTGTTGCAGTTCTGCCGACATAGGCTGCTCATCATCTGCCGCCAAACCGCCCAGCAGGCGCCGGGTTTTGATCTCGTCGGGCAGCGCGCTGAAAAACTGTTTTTTCACCTCACTGAAGCCCCAACACCAGCTGCACATCGGGTCATGGACGTAAAACAGCACTGCTTTCATTTAATTTTCCTAAATTCAAATATGCTAGCATTCGAATTGTGAGGTATTATGTGAGGAATTTACAGTTCTACTTACAGATTTACTACTATTACTGTTTTACTACTAAAGGATGCTGCAATGTCCCAGAAAAAATCAAAAGATACAAAAGCCAAAAACAAAAAAGACAATAAAGACGCAAAATCTACTGACAAGAAAAACAAGAAAAAAGGAAAAGTCATCGGCAAACGCGTTTACGAGAAGGAATTATTCAAACTCCAGCTTGAGCTTGTTAAGCTCCAGGCATGGGTGCAGGATCAAGGGCTCAAGGTTGTAGTAGTATTCGAAGGAAGGGATGCAGCTGGTAAAGGTGGTGTTATCAAGCGTATCACACAGCACCTTAGTCCTCGTATTGCACGCGTGGTCGCCCTACCTGCCCCTACAGAAAGACAAAAAACAGAATGGTACTTCCAACGTTACGTCTCGCACCTGCCTGCAGCAGGTGAAATCGCTCTGTTCGATCGCAGCTGGTATAACCGGGCCATGGTAGAGCCGGT
>JASJFV010000153.1:0-4122 GCA_033791885.1 Gammaproteobacteria bacterium
AAGTTTGAAGTAAAGTGGTTAGCTTCGCTGCGTTTTGGGTCTTCCGGCTGCTGATCGAGTAATTTGATAATTTCGGGGTATGTTCGCTGGCTTGAAGCAATGGCTTTTACCACGCTGCCATGAAATACAGGGTGTGTGTCACCGATGAAACTAATACGTTTGTCCTGGTGAGTATGCGAGGTAAATGGACCGAACTCATCCGCTTTGCAGTTATCAGCTACGGCAACTGGCTGGAGACCTGACTGGTGACAGATATGCGGCATAAAATGGTTATCATCCATCCTGAAACTGCCGGGGTATTCATTCTCATAAATGATGTTGGGTGATGCGCCGGCCGCCACCATGATCGCGCGTGCAGGTAAGGTAACCTCTTCGCTGCTGGCAAGCCAGCGACCATCGCGCTGTTTTTTTACCCTGCAGCGCAGGCCATCAACGTGTCCATATTCATCAAGTATGGCCTCTAAAGGTTCTACACCCTCTGCGTAGTAAATACCTTCTCTCAAGGCCTTGATGATCTCATCGTGGTTACGCAGGTACGCCGGAGACTCGTTTAATCCACGCCGATAGGCCAGTGTTACCCCACCCCATTCTCTGATCAGTGGCAGAAAGTCAGGGGTCTCATTCCTGCCTGCAGCTTGCTGCCTGGTTTCGACTACTGCTCTGCCATGCTCAAGAAAAGTCGCTAGCACCGCCTGGTTTTCTTTATCGAGACCTGAGAATATTTTTTCTTTTCCCAGTTCCTGTTGCAGAACCGTGTAGCGTAACAGGGTCTTTTCTACCTGCCGAATGTAGTAGGTTTGTAGTTCGGTAGCGGTATCAATTGCAGTCAACCCTCCACCGATTACCACCGCCGGCAATCGAACCTGCAGGTTAGCCAGGCTGTCGAATTTTGCCGCGCCAGTCAACTGCAGGGCCATCAGGAAGTCATTCGCCTGACGCATGCCGCGCGCAAGACTATTCCCCATTGGGATGACACGTGGTAAACCGGCGCCATTTGCAATACTTATATGATCGAAGCCTGCGTCCCAGGCATCTTCAATAGTTAATGTGCCGCCAAAGCGAACGCCGCCAGAAAGCCCGATGTTTTCACGCCTGGCAAGGCTGAGGTAAATCAGTTTAAGAAAGTTTTTGTCCCAGCGAACGGTAATCCCATACTCTGCAACACCGCCAAATCCAGATAGTACGCGGTCATCCAGAGATTCTACAATGCTGTCATAATTGCGCACAGGTGCAGTCAGTAATTGTTCATCCAGTGGTTCAAGTTTCAGCCCATCAACGCCTGTGACGCTGCAGCCTTCCATGCTGAGGTGGTGTGCCATGGTAAAACCAGCGGGCCCCAGTCCAACCACCAGGACTCTGCGCTTGCGATTTTCAGCGGGCAGAAACTGCTGCTGCCGTAATGGATTCCACCGCACCAGCAGCAGGTAAATTTCGACGCCCCATGAAAGGTTCAGTACATCTGTCAGAATGCCTGTTTCAACTTCAGGGATATTGACCGGGTCCTGCTTCTGATAGACGCATGCTTTCATGCAATCATTACAGATACGGTGCCCGGTAGCAGGTAGCATAGGGTTGTCACGCGCTGCCATTGCCAGTGCTGCAATGTCATAGCCATCGCGCTTGAGAATATGCATCTCGGATACTTTTTCACCCACTGGGCAACCGGTTAGTGTTTCCCCAAGAGGATTGACGCGAAATCCGGAATCTGGATCTTTTTTGTCCTCTGGAAAGCCTCGCGAACAGAAGTCTCCATCATGGTCATGACAAAAGATACAGTAGTTCACCTCACCCATTACCTGGCGCTGATTCATCCGTAAGTCAGACAATTTGAATCCATCGCGTGGCAGGTATTCCTGTGGATTTCCCTGTTGGCGGTGAATGGGGTCATTCTTGATCTGTTCCAGCGGTACTAGCTGAGCATAATCAATCAGATTAGGTAAGTTGAAACTTACCCAGTGATCATGTACTGCCGGAGCTGCACCATGATTGCGAATATGGATGACCCATTGCGTTAATCGCTTGATTTCATTTTCATATTTTTCGCTGTCATCAAGTAGACCTGCTGCATAGCGAGAGACGGCCAGTTCGCGATCCTCTATTTTGTCAATTTTGTTTTCCAGCCATTGGTCAAGCTCGGCAAAAGTGAATTCCATTTCACCGCGGAAGCGGCGAGAGCGGCGTTGTATAAACTGTTTTTTGAATAAATGTATGACGTCTTCGTTGGCAACTCTGTCTTTCGCTATCTGCACCTCATCTTCAATGTTAAAGCTGATTACAATAAAAGCTTCAATATGCGGCGCCAGTGCAAGTAGAAACTCGCTCAGCTCGATGGCAGTAAATGTTGTTTTTTTCTGGCGGTAGGCAAGCAGCTGATCATGCAAGGCAGGGGAGTTTTCAGACAGGAATCTGAGGAAATCCTTGTGAAGCTGGCGTAGGCCTGTGATGCTGTTCAGGCGCTCAAAGGGGATGTCAGCAATAGTTTCTGGCCGGCTCTGGTTCATCGGTTATTCGCACTGTAGAAAATTACCGGCATTATAACTGATGTTGGGTGCATAAAGACCGTGTTATCAATGGCGTTGCTAGATTGTAAAATAATGCTGCCAATCTCATTGCTGCCTCTGAGAGCCAGCATCTGCTGAAGATTATCGAGAGCAGTTCAATTTTCTATATGCAGGAGCCTCTCCACAGAGTAGTTCGAGTTAATCGAAATCTGCCGTTAGTTTGTCACCGTGGGTTCGGGCTCCTGCAACTGCAGAGCTTTGTTTTTCCTATGCGTCAGGCTAAAGACTTACTGGCAATTTCAAATACATCACGGGACAGGTCTTTGTGTGACAGAATACTCTCTAATGCCTGCTTCATCAGTTGCTGGCGTTGACTATCCATGCGTTTCCACCTGGTCAGCGGTGTGAGCAGTCTGGCCGCTATCTGCGGGTTAAGGCTATCAATCCTGGTTACAAAATCTGTCAGGAATTTATAGCCATCGCCATTGGCAGCATGAAACTGTGCCTGATTTGCGGTACAGAAAGTCCCTATAAGGGCTCGAACCTTATTTGGGTTTCTGATATCGAAAGCCACATGCTCAGTCAGTGCGCGAACCCTGTCGAGCGCTCCCGGCAGGTGTGACATAGCCTGTACTGATAACCATTTATTGACTACCAGCACATCGCTGGCCCATCTCCGGTAAAAGTTTTCCATTGCCTCCCTGCATTGGCCACAATCACGGTTTGATAGCGCAATCAGTGCACTCAGGCTATCTGTCATATTACTTGCATTGACATGATGTTCAAGGCAGAGCTCTATATACCGGCTATCGGGCAGTTCCATCAGGTATGACATCGATAGATTAACCAGGCGACGCTGAGCAACGTCTGCAGCATTAAAGTCATAAGCGCTTTGATGCTGCACATTATTGAAGATCTGCGTAAAGTGAGGCTCCAGATTCATTGCCAGCAGCTTGATCAATTTTCGGCGTGCTCGATGAATGCCATCGATGTCGACAATTTCCATATTGTCCGCGAGATAACTTTCTCCCGGCAGAGTGAAAATTTCAGCAATCAGTGCAGGGTCCAGCTCAGTGTTAGTCAGGACACCGGAAAACGCATTGAATACCTGGTCTGGAATCTGGTAGCTGGCATCTGCGATCAGTGCCTGCATTTGCCCCATGGCCAGTTGCTGTCCAGCTTCCCAGCGGTTAAAAGGGTCTCCGTCATGCTGCAGCAGGAAGCAAAGCTCACCAACAGAGCGTGCACAGGAGATACGAACAGGGGCAGTGAAGTCTCGTAACAGGGAGAGCACGGGTTGCTTATCGGTTGTCCTGATACGAAAGGTTTCTTCTGCTTTTCGTAATTGCAGGGTGCGTGTACTCATCTCAGCTGAGGTGTTTTCATTGACAAACTGCATTGCCAGTTCATTACCGTTCTCGTCCAGGCAGGCAATGGAGAAGGGTATATGCAGCGGTTGTTTCTGGGTCTGCCCTGGCGTATCCGGCGTGTGCTGTTTTATCGTCAGCAGTAGTTCTTTGTTGTCCTCATCAAAGCGGGAGGTGACAGTCAGTTCAGGCGTTCCAGCCTGACTATACCAGAGGCGAAACTGACCCAGGTCCTGCTGGCTGGCATCTTCCAT
>JASJFV010000154.1:0-6058 GCA_033791885.1 Gammaproteobacteria bacterium
GTCCTGGAGGTACTGCGTGAACCAATGGAATCAGGCAGCATCTCTATTTCACGTGCAGGCAGACAGGCAGAATTCCCGGCCCGATTTCAATTTCTGGCTGCTATGAATCCATGTCCCTGTGGCTATCTCGGAGAACCGAGCGGGCGTTGCCGATGTACCGGGGAACAAATTGAACGCTACAGGTCACGTTTGTCCGGTCCATTGCTGGATCGCATTGATTTACAGGTAGAGATGTTAGCTGTACCGGTAGATGTGTTGCTGGACCAACAGTACGAGGCGGAAAAAAGTACATGCATTCGCAAGCGGGTTGCCATGGCGAGGCAGCGACAATATCACCGTTCTGGCTCATTTAATTCGCAGCTAAGTCCACGACAACTGGATGAAGAAAGTATGATTAGTTGTTCTGCCCGCCGTCATCTTGCCGATGCGATGTCACGATTGGGTCTGTCTGCACGTTCATTCCATAGAGTGCTAAGGGTGGCAAGAACCATTGCCGATCTGGATACCAGTGAGGAAGCGCATGACAGGCATATTGCTGAAGCGATTCGTTATCGCAATCTCGATCGCTACTTAAAAAATATAACATAAGAAAAGATCACCGCGTAGATCAGTATAAATACTATAAAGTTCTGGTCGCCATGATTGTTGCGCAGAGTTTGCCAGTTGAAGTACCAGAGCGGGTTGCTGTCACTAACACCACGGGTGGGCAGGAAAGAACGGACTTTACTTCGGTAGACATCATAACCTTCAAGCAGACCAATCAATCTGGCTTCTTCACGTTGCACTCGATTAACCATGTACAGGATGTAGAGAATCGTATAGATGATAACGAACCAGATATTGCCAAATAAGACAGCGAAACCAAGTCCAAGAAAATAGCGCCCAAGGTACATCGGGTTTCGTACAATGACATAGGGTCCACGGACAGTAAGCTCTACGTTTTTAACTAATGACGCAAAACTCCAGGTTTGAATCAGCTCACCAAAGAGTGAAATCAGGAAACCTGCCAGCAGATAGTCCGTATTTATGTAGCGCAACAGAAAAATCAGGAAAAGAGGTGCCAGCAGATAGCGAATTTTTAGCCAGAACCTGCGCAGTGCAGGATTATTGAAGAAATTAGATAACATTGCAGTTTAATTATGTTGTAGTGAGCGGCGTACGCTAGAGTCGCTATTTTAAATGATTTGCTGAAGAATGGCCAGTTATTAGGGAGCAGCAAGTGCCTCGGCACGTGTTGCAGAGAGGCAACGATTAAAGTTCAGCCATTCAGGAAGTTCCTGTTTCATTAGCTTGTTCAGGCGCCGGTTTAGCCCCGACAGCTCCAGCCTGTAAGGAATGAGTATATTTTCCGGCAGGTAAATAATCAGGGAAGACAACTTCAATAGATCATCAAGCGATTTCTCCAGCTCAGTCAGGTGAAAAGCCGTCAGCTTGGGATAGACATTTTTAAGTTTGTCAGTAGGCACCTGTATTGTTGGGAGCACTTTATCTTCAATCAATACGCCGATACCATCTGAGTCAGTCTCGGCAATTGGTAGTAGCCATTCAGGGTCATACTCTGTCACTTGACCAGGAGCAAATTGTTCGGGTTGTTCAAGCCCGGATAATATATTTTCTGTTAATGCCAGTTTCGTCAGCAGTTGGGTAAAGCGTTCCTTGGGAGGTTCTGCGGCAAGTCTTGCATTCAGTTCATCAAGTTTAATCCGCAAAGGGATACGTTCGTTGATGGTCGCGGTAGATTGATTGCCGCGGCTGGTCTTAATGTTGCGGATGCGGGTATTCAGGTTATCGACCTGCTTGCCAATATCAATCAGTGATTCGTTGTAATTAGTTACTGTCCGCCTCGCATCCTGAACGACAGGTAGGCCGAGGCTGGTTAGTGCACGAAATCTCAGTATCGCGTCCTTGATATAGAAACCCATATTCATGCCTTGCCAAGCCTTGATGGAATAACTCACTTCATCATAAGAGAGCATCAGCGGCGGCTCGGTAAATTCGTAGCCAACTTTTGTGAAGGCAGTGGAAAAATGTTTGTGTGCGTCAGCTTCCACCAGGCAGTGTGAAAGGGTTGCCTCTATTTTCGTCTTGTTTGCCTCATTTGTTACAATAACTTTTTCCACTTCTGGTTTTTCTTTTTGCGCTATTGATGCCGTATTCTTGACTGCATCGATAATCTGGTCATTTATTCCCGGCATAAATTCGGGGAAAAAGATACCGGCCGCCTTCCATCCAATCAGGAACACAAGCAGGAACAATAGAAAACTGAAGAGCAGGTTTTCCTTAAAGAACCTTTTCGGATCGAATTTCTTTTTAGTAGCGCCACCGTATACTTTCTCGATGGCTGCTTCCATGTTCAGGTCTTCATCTTTCGCTCGATAAGAGTCAACATTATCGAGCAGAAAGCGTCTTGCTGAGCTGTTTGTCCATGCACTACGAACAAAACTTTCGGGCTTTTTTACTGTATCGAGTATGGACTTTATTGGGTTGTCATTACCTGGCTCATCATCTGACTCAACATCATCTGAATCGTCATAATCCGTATTATTCCTGGTCTCGTCATTGAGGATTTCTTTATCAAACTCTGCGTCAGATTTACCAGTGGTAAGTTCCAGCTGCTCTTCTTGAGCATTGTTGTCTAATGCAACCGCATCCCATAGTTCTTTATTAGATGGTTCCGAGTCGGTGTTTGCTGCAAGCGGGTTGGAGACATAGAGAGGCTCTTTATTCTCTACCATCTTGTCCGGTGGAATAATTAGCGAGCTATCATCAACTGCCGCGTCATCATTCAGTTCAAGGTCATCGACAGCAGTGTCCTGTTGCGGTGAATGACTGTCTTCCTCGAGGGAAAGGTGTGATGTGTCGATCTCAGGGTGAATTTCGGCTGTATCCTCATCCAGCAAAGGCTTATCCAGTGAACTGCTGGTCGATATGGCAGGTGTAGTGCCATTGTCTGGATTTTTTTTGTCTTTTTTATCAGCCATTGATTAATGATTCGTTGTATTGTCTTATCGTTTGCATCAAATTCAGTTGTATTTAATTACTTATCTTTAGGGGGATGTGGATCGACTCACATTCTCCAGTTATGTTTTCCCAAGAATGCCGGAAATCGCTGCAATGCGCCGGCTTTTCAGTTGTTTTTTGATCTCCTCACCAGATGCTCCAGTTTGCACCAGGTCATTTATTTGAACCTGGTTTGCAGCCTGGTAGCTGAGTTTGAAAATATCAGCCTGAGGGTATGCTGAATCCTCAAATCCCAGTCTGCCCCTGGCATCTGCTTCACAGGCCAGTAGAAAATCATCCAGTCTTTCTGGACGGCGAAACACATCCAGAGATTCCAGCACTTTTAGTATAGTCGATATTCGCAGTTCAGGAGCCCGATGGCAATGGGTATGATATTGACAGACCAGTTCTGCTATTTGTCTGTGTGCAGCAGGAATACGAAGTCTGAAACATAGTTTTTTTATCAGTGAAATGCCTTTTTTTTCGTGAGCGATGTGCCTGGGTAACCGGTCAGCAGGCGTGGCGCCTTTACCCAGGTCATGGCAAAGCGCGGCAAATCGTACTGAATTTCGGGCGCCCAGCTTTGCAGACATATCTGTGACCATCATGGTATGGACTCCGGTGTCAATTTCCGGATGATGCCTGGCTGATTGCGGAACCCCAAATAAGCAATCGACTTCAGGCAGTAATACCGACAAGGCATTGCACTGTCTTAGTGTCATAAAAAATACGGAAGGTGTATCTTCATCAAGAGCACTGCTAATTTCATTCCAGACACGTTCTGCAACCAGCTCATCTATCTCACCACTTATGACTATTTGCTTTAATAGCTGCTGTGTCTCCTGCGCAATGGTAAAACCAAGTTTTGCGTAGCGGGCCGCGTAGCGAGCAATTCTCAGCAACCTGACAGGATCCTCGATAAATGCATCAGAGACGTGCCTTAAGATCCTTTCCTGGAGATCTTTTTGACCACCATGTGGGTCTATGATGTTGCCATCATGGTCTTCAGCCATAGCATTTATCGTCAGGTCACGACGTGCCAGGTCCTGCTCTAGCGTTACTTCCGTAGAAGTGTGGAAGGTGAATCCATGGTAGCCATGACCGCTTTTTTTCTCAGTACGAGCCAGTGCGTACTCTTCTTTTGTTTGCGGGTGGAGAAAAACCGGAAAGTCCTTGCCAACGGGTTTATAACCGAGGTCTGCCATCTGTTGAGGCGTAGCACCTGTGACCACCCAGTCATTATCTCTGGACGGCAGGTTGAGCAACCTGTCCCGGACTGCACCACCGACCAGGTAAACTTCCATAGCCGCTAGACTAAGGCGTAAGTGTGAAGTGAATTAACGTCAGCAGCCATATTCATCTCGATAGGCTTTGATATCCTCTAGTATCTCAACCTTTTCCGGATCCTGTTCGAGCAGTCCAGCCAGGTCGTCCAGTGTGGCGATACTGAATACCGGCAGATTCTGCTCATTCTCAAGTGTTTGTAAGGCTGAAGAGCTGCTGTCGGGAGCCATTTCCTGGCGATCTAGTGCAATGACAAAACCGGCAGCCTCGGCATTATTCTCCCTGATCAGATCAATCGAATAGGTTGCAGAAATACCGGCGGTGATGACATCATCGATAATCAGAACCTGTCCTTGCAAAGGTGCACCAACAATATTTCCACCTTCACCGTGGTCTTTGGCTTCCTTGCGATCAAAAGCATAGGGAATGTCAAGACCATGATAGTCTGCGAGAGCAATTACTGTTGCGGCTGCTAAAGGGATACCTTTGTAGGCAGGGCCGAAAATCATATCGAATTTTATTCCAGATTGTATAATAGCTCGGGCATAATATCGTCCCAGTTGCGCAAGCCCCTGGCCGCTGTTAAATAGACCGGTATTAAAAAAATAAGGGCTGCTGCGACCTGATTTAAGAGTGAACTGGCCAAAGCGCAAAACGCCCGTTTGAATGGCAAAATCAAGAAACTCTCTGCGAAAATCCTGCATGGTAATGACTCGTGTTTTTATTGGTTTAATGGCTCCATTCTATAGATAAGTTGTTGGAATGAAAATGGTTTTACAGAGATATAGCAAGTAAGATAAACACACCAGGACAAGTGACTTTATGAGAATAATAACCGCAAACACAAATGGCATTCGATCGGCCGGCAGAAAAGGATTCTATAACTGGATGTTGCGTCAGCGTGCAGATGTCGTATGTATACAGGAAACCAAGGCACAGGAGTTTCAGTTAACTGACAAGCTGTACCATCCGCCAAGTATGCATGTATTTTTTCATGATGCTGAAAAAAAAGGCTACAGTGGAGTGGCATTGTATTGCCGCCATCAGCCGGACAAAGTGGTGTACGGACTCGGCTGGCAGGATATCGATTCAGAGGGCCGCTATATACAGGCAGATTTTGGCAACCTGAGTATCATCTCTCTCTATATGCCTTCAGGTTCCAGTAAGGAGGAAAGGCAGGCCATCAAATACGATATGATGGAGAGAATGAAGCCATTATTGCTTGATATGCAGGCTTCAGGAAGGGAGTATTTAATCTGCGGCGACTGGAATATTGCACATAAGAAAATAGATTTAAAAAACTGGCGCAGCAATCAGAAGAATTCC
Organism: Gammaproteobacteria bacterium; assembly: GCA_033791885.1. Classification (GTDB taxonomy): domain Bacteria; phylum Pseudomonadota; class Gammaproteobacteria; order BMS3Bbin11; family BMS3Bbin11; genus BMS3Bbin11. The sequence goes on from JASJFV010000154.1 coordinate 5,611, forward strand.
GGTTTTCTACCTGAAGAACGTGCCTGGATGGACTGGCTGATTGACGAAGCAGGCTACGTTGATGTTTTCAGGCAAATTGAGCCCGGAGAAGATCAGTATACATGGTGGTCAAATCGTGGGCGTGCGTGGGAGAATAATACCGGTTGGCGCATAGATTATCAGATTGCCACCCCGGAGATTGCGAGCAAAGCGCAAGCAACATCGATATACAAAACAAAGCGTTTTTCTGATCATTCACCACTCATTGTTGATTATGATTATGATTTAGTGGGTTGATATTTGTGCTTGCGCACAGCTGGGTTGGTCGCCCTTTACTTGGCGAGTTCATTTCTTATTCTCTATTGTACTAGCGCACTGCCGGTTGTTTCGCCCTTTATGGGCGAGTGACGTTTCTTTGCTTATCCAAAGAAACGTAACCAAAAGAAAGGATACCCGACATGTTCGCCCT
>JASJFV010000155.1:0-2987 GCA_033791885.1 Gammaproteobacteria bacterium
GTGGCAAACAGTGCCGCTAAGACTACTCGCGCATACGCTGCCCGAACTCACAGTGACCGGTGAAGGGCTGGAAATTCATCCATCGGACAATGTCGAAATGCTAGGTGAATTAGGTCGCGACCCGCTGATCATTAAGGCGACACGTATCGACGCGCTCTACGGGCTCACTGACCTTATGGAAGCCGCTCTGGTAAACAGCGAGGCACTGAAAATGCCAGCATTAATCCTGTACGGCGAGCACGATGAAATTATTCCACCAAAGCCATTCTGCCAGATGCTCAATAACCTGCCGGATAGAGCCGCATCTCATTGGCGCTTGATGCTCTACCCCAACGGGTATCACATGCTATCACGTGATTTGCAGGGTGAGACTGTAATTCAGGATATGCTGACGTGGATACACAACCAACAATCCTGGTTACCTTCTGGTCAGGAAGTTACTCAGGGCGCCTCTCGTTTATCTACGTTTAATGAATGTAATTAACTACACAATATAATTGCAACACCTTCAACTATGTGTAGAAAACCCTGAATACTGCATTACCAACTTTACACTTCCCTGTCTTGATTTAAATCAAACTTTCTACTAAACAACTGTATTAATGTTATTTATTAGTATCCGCATGCCTATTGCATGTATTATCCATTGGCTATTCTTGCTGTCGTAATGACGGCTAAGTAATCAAAAAAGAAGAAGAGAAAATGACTTTTAAATCTGTCTTGAATCTTATTGCTGTCTGTCTTTTTGTCTCATCGTTTTCATCAAATGCTGCATTGATAGGACGCGACCTGGACGGTAATAATACTACTGCTGAAGCATACTATGACAATATTTTGAATATTACCTGGTTAGAAAATGCCAATGTCAATGAACCTGATGACTGGAACAACCAGGTGGCATGGGCAGCTGGTCTGAACATCGGCGGCATTACAAACTGGCGCCTACCTGACATGGACCTGGACGCTGATGGTACGGTGGTCAATTGTTCGTCGGGTACACAGGCAGATTGTATGGACAACGAATACGGCCATTTATATTACTATGGTGCTGACACAACTCTGGGAAATGGTATTACTCCAGGTACACCTGATCCCTTCAGCAACCTCCAGTCTGGCTTCTACTGGTCAGGTACGCCAACCACTGATCTGAATACCGCATGGGGCTTCCGCTTTGACAATGGCCAGGTGTTAGCAAACGCCAGGACCGAGATAAATTATGCGTGGGCTGTGCACGATGGTATTGTTGGTAGCGCTGTCATCCCAATACCGGCAGCTGTCTGGTTATTTGGCTCAGGGCTTATCTGCTTGATAGGTGCAGCCAGAAAAAAGAAGGGATAGCTACATAAAGGACAATCAATAAAAAACAAGTATCTTAAAAGATACTCATCATCCATGGTTCAGAGCTTCCTTAAGGGTCTTGCACTTATTCTCTGCTTCCCACAAATCATTCTGTTCAGTCCAGGATTACCTGCTTTCAGTTTCCCATTCTTCCTGCTCAAGTAGACAATCCAGTTCTCGCCGCTTCCCATAGATGAATAGCGTGCTTTCGAGTTTCACCCCAACGATAGCCGCCAAGGTTTCCGCTTTGTTGAATAACTCGATGACAGGGTATAAGAAAGCCAATCGGGTTTGAACCGATAGCCGTGCCAACAGCACGGGCTGAATTTGGACGTCCAATCGAAGCAGCCACCTGAGAATAGCTCACTACTTTACCCATAGGAATGCGCAGCAAAGCCCGCCAGACACTTACCTGGAAATTTGTCCCAGAGACCAGCAAAGATAATGGACGGTCTTTATCATTTTCTAAAGCGAACATTGACTCAATTATTTCAGCTGTATGTTTGCTGCTGTTTATTAACTGCGCATAAGGCCAACGCTTTACCAGGTCATTAATTTCCTGTTCAGCATTGCTCTCTTCAGGAAATGAAAAGTTACAAATCCCTCGTGGCGTAACAGCAATAAACGCGCTGCCAAATACGGTTTCATGAACACCATACTCAATAGTCAGGCCACTGCCCTGCGTTTTAAATTCACCAGGCGTAACTGCTTCGAGGCTAACGAAGTGATCGTAAAGTCTCGAGCCGCTGCTCAATCCGACTTCATGCGTTACCTCTAATATGGGTTTAGCCTCTTGCAGCAATTTTTTTGCGCGTTCTACGGTAAGAACCTGTAAGAATCTTTTTGGGGTAACGCCTGCCCAACGCGTGAACAACCGCTGAAAATGATAAGGACTTAAATGAACATGCGCTGCCATTTCATCCAGGGTTGGCTGTTGCCCAGCCTGATCTGTTACATAATGGATAGCTTTTGCGATACGTTCATAATCCGACATATTTTTTATGTCCCGCAATTCCTGAAATAATTTTTAACAGGGTTCATAATTGCTCACTGCTGTCACGTTAACTGCCAGAGACATGAACCGGATTAATGCAAGCCTTATCCTGGCCAGCTACATCCGCTAATCCAGGTAGTTGCTTTTAGTTAACAGGACAACGAAGCAACATAATCAATTCCTGAACTTGTGACCGCGACAATAGCAACACTCTTAGATAGTACATCCATTTCATTTTTCCTCTCATTATTTTATTTTTATCTGAGAAAGCATTATGAATGATCCGATTTTATCTAACGACCCGAATCTTGCTACATAGACGAATAGTATCTTTGATACTATTCGTTTTTGTCAAATAGATGTTCGACCAAGACTTCCAGACACCACGTATAAAAAAACCGAAAAGAGGTAAATAAGTTGCTGGCAAATGCTAAACACTCAGCCACCACCCCTTTCTTCCTTATAACTCACCCGACTCTTCCACATCGGTAATCCAGTAAAGCCCCTTACCTCTAAACGATATTCCTGAACCACGTAGCTCATCCAGTAAAGTTTTCGCACGCGCTTCTTCCAGTATCACATCAACACGCACTTGAGGCACATAACCCACGACTTTATCCCTGGCCGATAAAAAAGCATCCTGCTTTAGTTGCGA